>JBMFUH010000775.1:0-3829 GCA_049966735.1 Isosphaeraceae bacterium | reverse complement strand
GCCGTATCGCGCCACCACCCCACGGGGTGGTTCAGGTCCTTCACCAGCTCGTCGACGCTGGCGTTGCCGAGCGCGATCGGACGGATGCTCGCATTGACATCCTTTTTCCAGGTTGCCGTCCGCACGCGCCAGATCCGCCCGCGATCGTGCCAGCGGCGAAACTCGATGGACTTTCTCAGCTCGGCCGGCACGAAGTCCGGGTGTTCGACCATCTCGCGATACATGTCGACGATGTAGAGGGCTCCGTCGGGTCCGGTGGTGAGGTTCACCGGTCGGAACGCCGGGTCGGTCGCGGCCAGGAACTCGCGCTGGACTTCAACTCGGAGCGCCCGGAAGGTGCAGCCCGCCGGATCGAGGACACGGCGATGAACGAGGTTGGTGAGCGGCTCGCAGACGAAGGCATTGCCGCGATACATGTGTGGGAGGCCGTCGCCGCGGAAGATCGTCGGCCCGCAGCTTGCGTTGAAGTAATCCACCGACTCTCGATTGAACCGCGTCTGCACCGGGCTGATCGAGTACACCCGCCCGCGATCGGCCTCGTCGAGGATCGGGGCAACGGAGGATGTCTCGGCCAGGAACGGATTGCGCACGAGCGCGGATTGCTCGAGCACGACGTGGCGAATCGGAATCGTGTTCCAGGAAGGAAACCGGTTGCCCCAGTCGTCGTGAGCCAGACCAAACTGGCTGAAGCCGGCGATCGCCTCGACCTCGACGTCAGCCGATCCGGGCCGGAAGCGGAACCGGACGTCGCGGCGGCGGATCGCCACGATCTTGCCCGCGGGCCAGCTTGGCGAGCGGACCTCGCCATCGCTCCGGCCGTTGGCCGCGTAGATCCAGTTGTCGAGGCCCCAGAAAAGACCGTTGACCCGGAGCTGCGTGTTGCCCTCGCCGAATCCGGTCAAGATCACCTTCCGCTCCTCGGCGCGACCGTCGCCATCGCGATCGCGGAGAAACACGATATCCGGCGCGGCGGTCACGAGCACGCCTCCGAAAGTTGGCAGCACGCCGTTGGGAAACGGCAAGCCCTCGGCGAAGACCGTTGCCCGCTCGTAACGCCCGTCGCCGTCGCGGTCCTCGAGCCGGCGGATCCGCCCCGCGGGAGGCGCCGCCGGATAGTCGATCATCTCGGCCACGTAAAGAGCGCCGGCCGCATCCCAGGCGATGGCCACGGGGCTCTTCACATCCGGCTCGGCGGCGACCAGGTCGATCGCCAGCCCCGGGTCGGCAAGGCGGAATGTCGCCTTTTCGGCTGCCGGAGCCAGCGGGCCTGGTGACTGTCCCATGGCCGGGCAAACCGATAGGAAATGGCAGATGAACAAATGGCAAATGACAGAATTCCAGATGGCAGAATGGCGGACCGCAGAACGGCCAGTGACAGAATGGCGAATGGCAGAATGGCGAATGGCAGAATGGCCAATCACGGCTTTCAGGCTACGAACCATGAGGACGCCTCGTCTTCGGGTGTGCAGGCTGCGATCCAGGGCGGCTGGTCAGCAGGGTTCGGTCCGAGCGCCGCGCGAGTTCCAGAGAAACAGAAGGGCGAGCAGTCCCAGCACCGGCGCCAGCCCCGCCAGAACCGTGATTGCGGTATAGGACCTCGTCCGATCGATCCACCAGCCAGTCCGGTCGGAAATGACGGCCCAGGAGATCCAGCACACGAAGCTCAAGATCCCCGTGACCTTGCCCATCTCCCGCACCGAGAGTTCCTGGGTGAACGCGTAGTAGGTGGGAAACTGGCCCAGCGAGCCGAAGCCAATCGCCAGGAAGACGCCCAGGAGCAACCAGGACGCCGGCAAGAACGCCGGCAAGGCGCCCAGCCCCGTGAGCAGCACGCAGAAACCGAACGTCGCCATTCTCGCCCGGTGGACTGACCAGCCCAGGGCGGCAAGCCAGCGCACCAGAAAACCGACCGCCAGACAGCCGATGCCGGCGACCAGGTAGTAAAGTGATGAGAAGTATTGCACATGATCATTCGAGTAGCCATATTGCTTCTCGAGCATCATGGGCATCCAGGCCCGGAAATTCTGCCAGCAGAAGTTGATGGCGATCACCACCACGACCAGCGCCAGGAATCTCCTGGAAAAGACCACGCTGCCGGCCGCCGGCTTCGCGGTCGCATCCTGCGAGACGCCCGAGGCGGTCTCTCCGTCGATCTCGTCCGAATAGGTTGAGGCGGGTTTCTCCTTGATCTCGAGGTCACACGGGCGAATGGCGACCAGCCAGGCAAGCGCCCAGACCAGTCCCACGGCGCCCACGACCAGAAACGGCAACCGCCAGCCGCCGGGCCTGCCCGTGTTCAGGAGGAGAATGATCTGAGGGGTCAAGATCGCCCCCAGCGACGCGCCGCTCTGGAGGATGCTGTTGCCCAGCGTGCGCTGGCGGGCCGGCAGCAAGCGCTGGGCTGCCGCCAAAGCGCAGGGCCATTGCCCGGCCTCAAAGAATCCCAACGCGATGCGACAGAGGAAAAGCTGGGTGTAATTCGTCACCCTGCCGGTCGCGAAACCAACGGCCGACCAGCACACCAGGATGGCAGGGTAAAGCAGGCGCAGGCTCACCCGGTCGGCGATGAGGCCCGTGACAATTCCGCCGATGGCGAACGAGATGCCGAAACCCGATTCGAGCCAGCCGTAATCCCGGTTGCTCAGTTCCAACTCGTCGCGGATCTGCTGCGCCTGCTGCGCCAACGTCTGCCGATCCATGTAGTTCAGCATCGTGGCCACAAGCATGAGCGCGCAAATGCCCCAGGCGCGCAGGGACGTTGCCCCCTCCGAAATCCCCTCCAGCATGGTTGCTTCCGGCTGATTCATATCATCCATCCCACGATCGCCCATCCCAGGCGACCACGCGCTCGAGAAACGCCACCACGTTGTCGGAGAAGAGCCGGAACAGGATCTCTCCCTTCTCGGCGCTGGCGGCGCGGGGGTCGCCGATGTGGCCGGGAGTGCTTCGTTCCCGGGTGATCCAGCCCCGCGATCCCGGCTCGAAGGGATTGCCGAACGGAACGGCCTGGACCTTCTGGAGATCGCCCACCAGGTGAGGCGCCAGGCTGAGGATCATCGACGTCTCCCACTCGCATGCGTGGCCCATCTGGTCCTGGACGAATGCGGCGTCGGTTTCCCGGGGCCGCGCCCCCAAGAGCCAGTAAGTCGCCAAGAGCAGGAGGAGATCGTCGCGAGCGCGGTAGCGCTGTCGCGCCTCGAAAACAGCCTGGTTGGCCGGCACGATGTTGCCGCCGTGGCCATTCAGGAACACGAGCCTCCGGAAGCCGTGGGTGACCAGGTTGTCCAGCAGGTCGCCCAGCAGGTCGAGGTAGGTGCGCGGCCCGGCGGACAGGGTGCCCGGAAAATCCAGATGGTGATGCGAGTTTCCCAGCCAGAGAAGCGGCGCCCAGACAACCCGGTCGCCCAGCCGCGGGGCGGCCCTGGCGACAACCTCCTCCAGCAGCAGGCTGTCGGTGAAGACGGGCAGGTGCTCTCCGTGCTGCTCCACCGAGGCGATCGGCACGACAATCGGCACATCGTTCGAGGCCGCCCGCACCCGCGGCCAGCTCAGGTCTTGAAGTCGCATGTTGATACTCCTTCATCAGAGCGGTTCGTGCGCGCCAGGCCCGTCCCCGAGCGGATTGCCAGAGTGGCCAAGCGGGGACAACTCAGTTTAGTCGAGCGGCAAGCCCGCTCAAAGAGCCCGGCTCTCTTCACGTTCGTTTTCCACTGCCCACGCTCAAGGAGCCCAGGCTGCTCCACGTTCGCTTTCCACCGGGCGGGCCGTACAATGAATGGATTTTAACACCTGAAAAGATGACCTGAGGGCTGGAATACGCTAATCTGAA
>JBMFUH010000774.1:0-3854 GCA_049966735.1 Isosphaeraceae bacterium | reverse complement strand
GGCTATGGGACGATGAAATGTCTGGATCGCCAAGGAATTCTCGCATCCCGGAGGGGAGATGAGCAACATACCAATCGAGCTGCCGCCCTGGACCGAGGCCGACCCGGACGCGGAGAGGATGGCCGGGCTGGTCGCGGCTTTGAGCCAGGCGGACGGTCCCGCCGACGCCGCCGGCGCCTGGCCCGAGGAGCTCTGGGGGCTGCTCCAGGAGGCGACCGCCCCGCGCTGGTCGCTGCCTGAGGAGTTGGGCGGCGAGGCGTGCTCCCGGCCGCTCCTGCTCCAGCGCTATGCACAGGTGGCCTCGGGCAGCCTGACGGCGATGTTCATCCTCTCCCAGCACGACGCCGCGGTGCGCAGGCTGAGCACGGTGGCCGACCGCCCGGCTGCCCGGGGTTGGCTGGGCGAGATTGCCAGCGGCCAGGCGTTTGCGACCGTGGGCATCTCTCAGCTCACCACGTCACGGCGGCTGGGAGCACATGCGCTTCTGGCGTCGAAACTTGCTCCCGGAGAGTTCCGCCTGCAAGGCGCCATGCCCTGGGTGACAGCGGCCGAGCGGGCCGACGTCTTCGTCACCGGGGCGTTGCTCGAGGATGACCAGCAGATCTTGCTGGCCCTGCCGGCGGACCGACCGGGAGTCGAAGTCCGGCCCTCATTCGAGCTGGCCGCGCTTCAGGCCTCGTGCACGGCGGAGGTCGTGCTCAAGGAAGTCGAGGTCAAGGAGTCCGACCTGCTGGCCGGTCCCAGCCCCGAGCTTTCCGCACAGCCGGGTGCAGTGGGGACCGCTGGGCTGGAGACCTCGGCACTGGCTCTCGGCCAGGCACGGGCGGCACTGGGGGCGCTCGTCGGTCTGGCCGATCTCCGGCTGGAACTGGTCGATCCCGCCCTTGTCCTTTGCGAAACCTGGCGGCAAAACTGGAATGCGCTCAACGCGTGCGCGCGGGGCGACCAGGACGCCCTTGACCCTGACCAGGTGCGCGCCCAGGCCAATGCGCTCGTGTTGAGGACGACGCAAGCCTACCTGACGGCCCGCCGGGGAACCGGCTTCCTCCGTACCGAGCCAGCCCAGCGGTGGGCCCGACAAGCTCTCTTCTTCCTGGTCTGGTCGTGCCCGGCGCCCATCGCCCAGGCCGCCATCCGCGACCTGGCGGGATTGTGCCCGGGATGAGCTTTCTCTCCGATCGTGGGACAAGATTTCGAATCTTGTCCATGATTTGGCTGAAAAAAAATTGACCACAGACAAGATTGGGGTCTTGTCCCACGTTTGCAGACTCGACGTCAGGCTACAGCATAACCAGTGCTGGATCGAATCTCCGGCCGTTGGAACGCCAGGACGATGTGGTCTTTGGGGATTCCCGCGGCCTCGAGGTCGAGCGCGACGCCCGACTCGGTCCCATCGCGCTGGATCCAGCACTTGCCGTCCAGCAGATCGATGTGGATCAAGCAGCCGTGGACTCGTCGCTTGTCCCAGCCCACGCTCAACAAGAGGTAGTGATCTCGCGCTCGGTCGAAAACGATTTGGCGCTCGATCTCGCCGTAGGCGTAGGGATACCGCGCGTAGTCTTCAAGGACCCCTTGGATGATGTCGCGATAGCTTTCTAACAAGGTATCCACTGGACGATTGCCTCCGCTGCCGGATCGAAGACGACAAGGCGGACACGTTCTCGCTTCAGCAGCAACTGGCCCACCGGTTCTTGAAAAAGGTCGTCATGCACTTCTTTGGGGATCGCCAGGTAGAGCCGACGGTCTGGTTCCCGTTCCTCGAGTATGTCGTGATAGAGAACAAACTGTCCAAGGGCTTTTTCAAGTTCCAGGATCTCAGAAGGTCCCCCCGAAGCTCTTGACCTCGACGGCAATTTTCTGACCACCCTTGTCCGCGGCCAGCAATCGCTCCGCCCCCAGATCGACAAACAGGTCTTTGGCTCCCCACCGCAATACGAGCGGATCGTGGGTAATCGTCCAGCCATCGGCGACGAGCGCCGACCTGACGACATCATGATACAAGTCTCGAGCCGGCATGATTCGCTGGTCCCGGGTCATCGATCAGTCCGCGAGGAGTGAATCCTTCCCACGCAAGCTATTCTAAAGCAGCGGGGAACCATCGAGAAGCGGTTGGGCTTGGTGAGGTTTATGGAACTCCTTTGCCTCGTTGTCCCCTGATGTTGCTTGGACGAAGCGGCTTCGCCGCGGGATTGAGAAGCATCGGCTTGAGAAAAGCTCGAGCCGCAGCGAATCGCTCGTCCAAGCGGCTTTTCGCATCGGCTTCGCGATGAGAAAAGCCTTATCTATTATGAGAAAAGCCTTATCTATTTGTCAGCGCCCAGGCCGCCCTCCGCGACCTGGCGGGATTGTGCCCGGGGTAGGACAATCCCGCGATCGTGGGACACTCCCGGCGCGCCAGCGATTCGGGATTGAATTCTCCCATTCCGCAATCCGCAATTGAGAGCATTCCGAATTCCGGGTTCGCAGGTCAGCAGAAATCATCCACCGTCGGCGTCATGACGAGTTCGGGCACGCGGGCGCGGGGATGAAGCTCGACGAGGAACCGGACGGCGGCGGCGATGTCTTCGGGCTGGAGGATCTGCGCCTTCCGCTCGGCGGAAACCGGAACGGGACGGGCGTCCAGGATCGGTGTGTTCACCTCGCCGGGGTAGATGACGGTTGACCGAATGCCATTCGTCCCTTCTTCCCGGCCCAGGCACATCCCCAGCGCGCTCTGGCCGAACTTGGAGGCCGAGTAACCCGCGCCACCTAGCGTGCTGGCGCGGATGCCCGAGATCGAGCAGATCTGGATCACCAGGCCGTTCTGCCGTGCCCGCATGCCCGGAAGCACGCATCGTGCCAGGTTGAACGGGCCCGTCAGGTTGACCTCGACCATGCGGTCCCAGTCTTCGCCCGTCAGCTTTTCCAGGCTCCGATTACGCACGTTCGTGCCCGCGTTGCATACGAGGATGTCGATCGCGCCCAGCTCCCGCAGAGCCTTCTCCACGCTCGCCTCAACCGCCCCCCGATCAGCCACGTCGCACGACAGGATCAGGGCAGAGATTTTCCCGTGCTCCAGCTCGGATCGAGTCTGCTCCAGCTTCCGCGCATCGCGACCGAGCAAGGCCAGGCGAATGCCCATCGCGTCCAATGTCCTGGCGATTCCCCTGCCGATTCCGCTTCCCGCTCCGGTGATCAGCGCTGTTTTCAGTTTCGCGGCCAAGTCGCACCTCGTTTGTGGCTAGTGGTGAGTGGCTAGTGGGCATCCGATCCGCACAGCGTACCCTACATACTAGCCACAAGCCACTAGCGAGCCGAAGGCGAGCGCAGCTACTGTCCACTAGAGCGGTTTTCGGGTCGATCGCTCACCGTAGGGTCCGCTGTGCGGACCGACGGCCAGAGCAATTGGTCCGCACAGCGGACCCTACGATATTCAATGAGTGCGCAAGCCGACTGCAAACCGCTCTAGCCTCGGTGGCGGGGTCGCATCATCTTCATCATCAGGTTGCCCGTGGGATGAAGACTACCGGCGGGAGTGACCGTTCCGCTAGCTGCCTGGGCCGGAGCACTCCAGATGTGAACCTGTGACGATGTCGACGTTCCCTGACTCCCCGACGAGCCAGACGCCCAGGCGCTCATGCCCTGGAGGAACGAGTTGTAGGCGCTGAGAGAAAGCGACGAGATCGGGCTGCTCCCGGTCGACGAACCCAGCGAGTTGACCTGCTGGCCATTGACGTAAACCTGCACGGTGGACGGCAGCGTGACGGTGACCGGCTCGGTCGTAGGCGTCGACGTTGGCGTGTTGGTCGGGGTCGGCGTCGGAGTGGAGTTATTGCTCGTTGACTGCGTGTTCGTCGTTGTGGAGGGCGTCGAAA
>JBMFUH010000773.1:0-3856 GCA_049966735.1 Isosphaeraceae bacterium | reverse complement strand
GCGTCGCCACGTATCTGGGCTACCTCGTGCCGCTCTCTCCAGTGGGGGCAGCCGCGGTGGCGTTGGGATCGATCGGGCTGATGGCCGCCGTCAATATCGGCGGCGTTCGTTTCGGGTCCGGTGTGATCCACGGCCTCGCCGGGCTCAAGCTTGCGGTCCTCGGCTTCCTGATTCTCTGGGGGCTGGTGATGGGCCGGGGCGACTGGTCGAATTTCGTCCCTCTCGTCGCGCGGCGGCCGGGGTCGGAGCCTTTGATCGGCGCCCTGATCGGCGGGATGATCGCGGCGTTCTTCGCGCTGGGAGGTTGGTGGGACGTGAGCAAGATCGCCGGCGAAGTCCGTGACCCGGGGCGAAACATGCCCCGCGCCCTGCTGCTGGGGGTTTTGCTCACGACGGGCGTCTATGTGCTCATCTGTATGGTCTTTCTCTACCTGGTTCCGGCCGAGCGGATCGGCTCCCGCGAGGCCTTCGCCGCGCTCGTGGGTGAGGTCCTGTTTGGACGGTCGGGCGGAGTCGTCCTCTCCTTGATCGTCATCGTCACCGTTCTGGGGAGCCTGGCCGCGGTGCTCATGGCGATGCCCCGGGTCTATTTCGCGATGGCCCGCGACGGCCTCTTCTTCTCCTCGGTGGCCGCGATTCATCCCCGTTTCCGGGCCCCCGCCCGCGCGATCCTGATCCAGGCTGGGCTGGCGAGCTTGCTGGCCGTCACCGGGAGTTTCGATGAGATCCTCGCCTATTTCATCGTGCCCACCGTGATTTTCCTGGCTCTCGCGGTCGCGGCCGTGTTCGTCGCGCGCGGGAAAGCCCAACCTGGCGAGCAACCTCTGGCAATCCCGTGGTATCCGCTCCCTCCCTTGCTCTTCCTGGCCCAGATCGTCATCTTGGTTGTGCTGTTGATCCTGGATAAGCCCGGGCATTCCGCCATCGGCCTGGCCATCGTGCTGCTGGGCGTGCCGGTTTATCACCTGGTGTTCGCGGGGCGGACCAGGCGAGAGACGTTCGATCGCGTGTCGGTCGGGGCCGAGCCGGCCACGCCTGGCATGGAGACGAAGTGACTCGCGTTTGAGATCGATGCAACCTTGATTTCTTCAATCTTTCATGAAGGAGACTTGCTCTGATGGCCTGGATTCGCACGCTTTCTCCCGATGATGCCGGCGCGGAGGTCCATGAGGCGATGACCAAGCAGCGCGCCTTGTACCCGCCCGAGTACGCTGAACCGGTTCAGGAGCTGGATCAGGGGTTGCCCGGCATCGTGGCCTCGCACACGCTGATTCCCGAGGCGCTCTACCACGCGTTCTCAACCTTCGGCGCGCTCATGTCTGCCGAGCTGCCCTTGACGCGCCGGCAGCATGA
The DNA here is from genome assembly GCA_049966735.1 of Isosphaeraceae bacterium. Taxonomy (GTDB): domain Bacteria; phylum Planctomycetota; class Planctomycetia; order Isosphaerales; family Isosphaeraceae; genus Aquisphaera. The sequence continues at coordinate 2,503 of JBMFUH010000773.1, read as the reverse complement.
GATGATCGCCACCATGGTCTCGCTGACCAACAGGTGCCACTACTGAATTGTCTCGCACGCGGAGTTTCTGCGTCGGGTCACCCTGGACGACGCGCTCGTCCAGGCGCTACGCGAGGATTACACGACCGCCCCGATCTCCAAGGCCGAGCGCGCGATGATCGACTACGTCGTCAAGCTGACGAAGGACGCGACCAAGGTCTGCCCGCTCGATCACGCCCGGCTCCGCTCCGTCGGTTTCGACGATCGGGCCATCCTCCAGATCACCTTGATCGCGTCTTGGTTCAACTACATCAACCGCGTGGCCGATTCCCTGGGCGTGGGCAGGGAGTGAAAGGTAGGTCACGCGGAAGCGTGACCCACCTCGCGCTTGCCGCGGGTTCCTCAGGCCATCTTCTCGATGGTGATGGGGACCTTCTTGAGGGCGTAGCCCGCCTCCCGCAGATAGTTGCCATAGACCACCATCCAGTGGAAGCCGGGCATGTGCTCGGCCAGCGTCTGGCTGTCGCAGGTGAACTTGACGTCGATCTGCGACCGGCAGACGGGCAGGAACGGATGCGCCGCGATCTCGCCCAGGAACCCCACCCACCGCTTGCCGGAGAAGTCGGGGATGATGCAGGTGACTTGCTGGCCGACCCGCATCTCGACTTTGGGCGCCGCGCCGTAGTCCGACTCGAAGTGCGTGAGAATCCGCGCCGGCTCGATCGTCTTGCCGTCGAGCTTGCGCGGGGCCGTGCAGTGGGCCAGCGTGATCAGGCCGTCGTGGGGATATGTCGGGTCGTTGAGGAACATGGGATGCCCTGAGATCGACGCCATCAGGATCCCGGCCGGAATCACCACGAAGTCCGACTCGCAGAAGGCGAGATATCCATCGTCGTTGAGCGTGGAGAGGGGCAGGCACGCCGTCGTCTCGGAGATCGGCATGATCGTCCCCATGCACGCGTTGATCGTGATCATCCGGCACTTCTGGTCGGCCAGGACGCCCCGGAAAACCTGATCCAGCAGCATGGCGTTCTGGACGAACGGCTTGGCCGTCTCCAGGCTGGTTCCCGGCAGCTTCAGGTAGGCCTCGGCCCGGTGCTTGGCCAGCGCGACGGCCGCGTGATCGGCCCGCGCCGTCTTGATCAAGGAACCGAGCTCGTCGTACGGCAGCTCGCGGATGTCGAGCCGCCACTTGGCCTTGACCATGTCGACGACGTCCTTGCCGTGGGCCCAGGCCCCGGGCCCGCCGACCGCGACGATCCGCGCGCCTTGGGTGTTCACCAGCCCGCAGAGCGAGCGCAGCCGCCAGGTCAGCTCTTCCAGGTTGTCCACCACCACGTCGCCGGCGTCGATCGACCTGATCTTGGGGTCGTCCGTGTGCTTGCGGAGCAGGCGAGGACTGACGATCTCGTACCAGAGCGAGACCGGCCCGGAGCGATGCCGGAGGAAGAAGATCACGTCCTTGCCCAGGGTTTCGACACCGGTCACCTCGCCGCCGGCCGCATAGACCAGCAGCACATCAGCGTCCTTGAGGTCGGCAAGCTCCCTGATGGATTGGACGCTCTTCACCGGCGCGACGGCGAGGAACTTCACCGGGAAATCCGCCTTGCCGCCGATCTTCTCCAGCTCGGCGTTGATCCGCGCCCGCTCGTTCCGGGCGTCGGCCTCGGTCTCGATTCCGCCCCAGCTTCGCCAGCTTGTCTGGGATTGCCGGGTGGGCACGGAGTAGATCAAGACGGGCTTGACCACCAGAGGCCGTCGGGGCGGCGGCAAAGGCAGCTCGCCCTGGTTGGCCACGGCAAGCGCCGGCCAGGCCAGGCCCGAGAGGACCGTCCCGCCCAGCACGGCGCCCTCCAGAAAGCCCCGTCGGTTCAGCTCGACGATGTCCAGGGCCGAGCACCCACAGCAGCGGTGGGCGTTGTGAACGGAATGCGTATGCTCATTCGGATACATGCATGGCCTCCAGGTTCGGGAGTGGTCTCACCGCGCGAGGGGACGTCGCGGGCCAGACCCAGGCACGGTGGCCCGTCCCGCGCGGCTGCGTTGACAATGATGACGCCGGGGTGGACCAAGGCGGGAACAAAAACCGGTTCGTGGTTCGCGACGCGTCCCGGAGCTGTCTTCTCCGGGCCATCCGGAGGGGATGGATCACCATTGACCCGCCCGCTTCGGCTGCCCCGCGTCGCTCTCCTCACGCTCGGGGCCGCGCTCGTCTGAAACTCACCTCTGATCTTAACGCCGTCGGCTGGCCGGGTACAGAACGTCCTCCGAATGGCGGATGGCAAATGACAAATGGCGGATTCCCAGAATTCCCCAATCCGCAATCGGCAATCCCCCCTCGGCATCCCGCATTGGAAGTATTGCCCGCACAATCGGATTGTGTACGCGGGGACTTTACCCAGATTTTCCATTTTCCTGAAATCGGGTCGCCCGTAAACGGGATTGTACCAGTAAAGGGGCCACATTGGAGACACTGTAGCAAGGATACCGGGTCATTGGATCACGCCGCCCTCGCTTTGTGAAG
>JBMFUH010000772.1:0-3860 GCA_049966735.1 Isosphaeraceae bacterium | reverse complement strand
GGATCAGTGATATGGACGGCGCGCAGTTCGACACCACGGCGCTGATCCTCTGCACGACCGACCTGGGGCTCAAGGATCGAGTCGAAAGCTCGCTGGCGCGGGTCCGACCGCTTGCTGTCCAACTGGCCATCGAGCAAGCCGAGGCGATTCTCCAGAACACCATTGACATCAACGGACGGCTGAACGCCGACGGCCATCACCTGATCACCGCCAAGGAACGGAAGCAGAGGGCTGCTGCCGGTGTCATATCGCGGCCAACCGACGAACACGATCTTCTGGCCCAGGCGGAAGCGGCGATCAAATCGGCTCGTGATGCCCGGGACCGTGAAGACTTCACCCTGGCCTGGAACGAGGCCCGCCGCGCCAGCCGTCCGCTCCGCATTCTGATGCGCGGTCACTGGCAGAACGCGATTGCCGAGCTCACCAAGGTCGTGGAGAAATCCTATCCCAAGACCCCCAAGGGCAAGCTCCCCATTCCTGTGCTCATGACGCCGGCCTCCTGTGCGCCGGCCATCGAGTTTTCCACGTTGCCCGAGCTTTACCTCTGGATCGACTGGATCGGCGGCAGGACCGGTTACCGGTTCGGTGCCAACCGCCTGGAAAGCGGCAGCTTCGACGACCCCAAGAGCATGGCCGACGCCGGCTGGGTCAACATCGATTACAAGATGGAGGGCATCACTTCGAGCCTGGCGACCGTGCCTCGCGACCGGAGCGAGACCAATCGTATGATCCGGATGGTGGTCGAGCCGACCAACAAGGAAGACCTGGACAAGAACGTCCCCTTCTTCGACTTCCCCATCGCCGCCATGCGCTCGCCCGCCATCCCGGTGCAGGCCAAGAACCTGATCCGGATCTCGGTGCTGGTGAAGAGGTCCATCGCCAGCCAGGGGGGAATGGGAGGCATCATCGTCCGGGACTCGATCGGCGGCGAGCAGCTTCAGTTTCGCTCGTCTGGGCCGATCCCGTCGTTCTCGCGGGTAGTCCTTTTCCGCAAAGCCCCCTCCGACGGCAAGCTCACCGTGACGCTGGGGCTGGCCGGCTACGGCGAGGCCTTCTTCGACGACCTGCGCGTCGAGCTCATTGAAGCCAACGAAGCGCCCGCGGGCGCGGACGAAGGAAACATCGCCCGGGAACCGGCGAGCCGTTCCCGACAGCCGTCCACACCTGACCCGTCGCTCCCCTCGGTGGCAAGACGCAGGACGGCCGGAAGAGTAGAACGGAATTGATTCCGTTCCACGCCCTACACCGGGGCGTCCGACCCGGACAGCCCGCGTGTTCGACGCAGATAGATTTCCGGTTGCTCCGCAACGCGCCGAGACCTGTCCTGGGCAGCCAGCGCGAGGCTTGCGCGGCAAGGAGAAAACCAAGGAGCCGGCATGCACCGAGCGTGGTCTTTTGGTATCATCAATCTCCCGTTGTAGTCCCCGGCGCGCCGGGGGTCGGAGAGCGCCTGAAGCCGGTACTCCAACGGCTCCGCTGCCCGGGTGCCTGTTACCTCGGTTTAAGCCAGGCCCAATTGAACCGCATCAGAAGGGACGGGACTCATGGTCGCTCGACACGATGCCCGAAGGCAGAAGAAGCTGGCGAAGCAAAAGACCAAGCGATTGGAGAAACGCGCCCGGGAACGCCGGCGCGACTCGTTGGACCCGATCGTCCGACTTCAAGGGGTTGAGAAATGGCCGGCGGTTCGGGCCCTTGTCAGTTCCAAACTCTGGGAGGATGGCATCGGCCAGATGATGATCGTCCGCCAGGAAGGCGAAGAGCGGTTTGTCTTTGGCGTTTACCTCGTGGACGTCTTCTGTCTGGGAGTCAAGAACGCCTTCTGGCGTCCGGGCTCGATGGCTGATTTCAGAGAGTTACTCAAGAGGATGGGGGACACGCAGGAGATGGTGCCGATCGCGCCCGCCTGTCTGGTGAAGATCATCCAGGGGGCAGTCGAGTACGCGGCCTCGTTCGATTTCCCCCCCCATCCCGACTTCCGACACGCCTCAAGGCTTCTGGCCGGCATCGATCCCTCGGCTTGCGATCAGGAATTCCACTTCGGCAAAAATGGCGAACCGTTGTACATCCAGGGACCGAACGAATCACCCGCCGTCGCCAAGGCCATCATGCAACGGGTCCAGGACGCTGGAGGACACTTCATCGCCCCGTTGCCCGGCTTCGGCGAAGACCAAATCGATGACTTCGATGACGCGCAGTTCGATCCGGATTTCTTTGAAGACGAGACGGACGAATAATCGACACCTCTCGCCAAACACCAGCGAGCCAGGGTGCTATCCAGTGAGTGTGCATAAGAATATTATTAGTACGCTGGACATTCTTGTCCGGCGTCGGGGGGGCACCGACTGTACCTGGGTCCCTGTCCGTCCAGGAGCCATCGCGGGTTGACATTGGACTCGACAATCAGCTTCAAGACGAGCCTACCAGACATGCCGACTCCAGCCTCGCAATTCAACCAGGTCTTGAGTGGTATTCCCAGACGATCCGCCATGAACTGGGCGCCGTGCTCTCCGTAGAGGTCATCTCGCACCTGGCGGAGGCGAGCGGCCAGATCGCTATGGAGCTTCTTGGTCAAGTTTGTGCTCCCAAATCCTTCACCCGATCTCGTGACATCAGCTCCCAGAACACTTGCGGGCGAGCTATCGAGAAATCGCCGATACTCCTCGGAACAGGACAGACGGCAAGGGAGATTCTTCGCTTTGGAGAACAGCTGAATATCGCCGGCCAGGGCATTTCCGTCCGCCGCTTCGTCGGTTCCCACTCGCAAGCGCAATCCCTTGAGCTGGAGAGCCCGTCTCGCACTACCCCCATCATTGTCTATCAAGAAGAGAGGGAATAGACCGAAATCATCAGACGGTTCCCCCCTCCCCCGTGCTTATCATATACAGATGTATATATTAGCTTGTGTGCACCTGGAACGCACCGCGGTGGATCGCCGTGCCGTTCTGAGAATTCTGGTTGCTCATTCCGCAGGTGGCTGGCGCTGGCGTCGGAGACCTGCTGGTTCCGCTTGACCGCTGGGGCCGTTGGTTCTAAGATCCGTCCCGGCGCGCCGGGATTGCGGGAGGTCTTTTCCCGGTTTTTTTTCGAATCTCGCTGCCCGGCTCAGGGAGGAGCGACGGCCATGCGCGACCACAACAAGGCGTTCTGCCGGTTGGTGGCCGAGACATTTGACTGTCCGGCCCCGGTGTATGAATTCGGTTCGTATCAGGTTGAGGGGCAGGAAGGCTACGCCAATCTCCGGAACATGTTTCCGGGCAAGACTTACGTGGGCTGCGACATGCGGCCCGGGCCGGGCGTCGACCGGCTTCTTGACGTCTCCACCATCAGCCTTCCCGACGAGTCGGCCGGAACCGTCCTCTGCATCGAGACGTTCGAGCACGTCTTCGAAGTCCGCCGCGCTTTCGATGAGGTGTTCCGGATTCTCCAGCCGGGCGGCGTGTTCGTGATCACCACCCCACTCAATTTCCGGATCCACGGCTACCCGGACGATTACTGGCGGATGACTCCCAACTGCCTGCGCAGGTTGATGGCTCCGTACGCCGCGCGGGTGGCGGGATGGCAGGGACATCGCTCCTTTCCGCACTCGGTCATGGCGGTGGGCGTCAAGTCGCCGGCGCCCCGGGACGTCTCCCTCCGGGCAGGGAGACTCGTCGCGGCGTATCAGGACTGGCTGCGCCTTACCAAATCAAGTTTGCCGGTGGGGGTGAAGCTCCGCCGGGCTCTGTCGCGGATCTATCGCTCGAAAGGCGAGCGGTTTCAGATCGCGGGCTACTACTCGGCCGATTTCACGATCGACATCGACGGCAGGCTGGCTCAGGCGGGGTGAGAGTAGAACGGAATTCATTCCGTTTTACGGG
>JBMFUH010000771.1:0-3865 GCA_049966735.1 Isosphaeraceae bacterium | reverse complement strand
CGAAGAGCGCGGCGTCGGCGTTGCCGTGGGCTTCGTTGTGCCTGCGCACCGCCAGGAGGCTGGGAATCAGGCTCTGCCGCAGGGCGATCTCCCGCTTGCGGCTGGAATGGTCGATCCGCAAGGGGGCCGGCGAGACGCCGGGGCCGACCGGGCTGGCCAGGGCCTCGTCAACCAGGCTGAAGGTCACCGCCTCGTTCATCCCCACTCCGGTCAGTGCCCCACGCACCTCGGCTTCGACACGCTCGCGGAGCCCGCGCGCGGCACTGGTCACGGGCACGGCCCGGTCTTCGGGGATGTGCTGATAGCCGTGAATCCGGGCGGCTTCCTCGATGAGGTCGATCTCGCGCTCCAGGTCGGGCCGCCAGGTCGGCGGCCGGACGGCCAAGGAACCTTCGGACTGTTTGATCAGCTCCAGGCCCAAAGCCGCCAGGATGGCCCGGACCTTTTCGCGGTCAATCGAGATGCCCAGAACGCGCTCGATCTGGGCCAGGCGGAGGGTGATCGGCGATCTCGGCGCGCGTCTTTCGCCGACATCGATCACGCCGGGATGGAGCGCGCCGCCGGCCACGTCAAGGATCAGCTCGGCGCAGCGGCGGCTGGCCCAGTCGGTGATCTCGGGGTCGAGCGGTCGCTCGAAGCGGAAGCTGGACGGGCTGAAGAGGCCGAGCGCCCGCGACGTGCGCCGGACTGACATGGAATCGAACTGGGCGGCCTCGATCAGGACGTTGGTCGTGTCAAAGCCGATCTCGGTTTCCAGGCCGCCCATCACTCCCGCCAGGCCGACCGGCCGGCCGGCGTCGGCGATCACGAGCATGTCGGGCGTCAGCTCGTACTCGCGGCCGTTGATCGCCGTGAGCGTTTCGCCGGCCCGTGCGCGGCGGACGATCAAGCGATGTTCGACGAGCCGGTCAAGATCGTAGGCGTGCAACGGCTGGCCGCACTCGAACATGACGTAGTTGGTGACGTCGACGATGTTGCTGATGGGCCGGACCCCGATCGTTTCCAAGCGCTTGCGCAGCCACCAGGGGCTTTCGCCGACGCGAACGCCGGAAACCACGCGGGCCGTGAAGCGGGGGCAAAGGTCGGGGCACTCGACCGCCACGGCGGTACGCGTTTCCACTCCCGGGCCCGACGCGGCGGGAAGGGCAGGGGGGATCCGCATGGGTTTGCCGAAGACGACGCCGATCTCCCGGACGATGCCCAGGTGTCCCAGGCAGTCGGACCGGTTGCTCGTCACCTCCAGGTCGATGGCCAGGTCGCCGCCGACCTCGGAGGTGGACTCGTGGTTCAGTCCCGTGAGGGCGAGCCGTTCAGTGAGCACGTCCACCGGCATGTCGAGCCGGATGTAATCAGTCAGCCAGTTCCAGCTTACGATCATCGTTCGTCACGTCGAGGGTTCGGGTTCTGGTTGCGAGGGCAACACTCCGCGCTTGCCCATCCACTGCCAGATCAGGTAGACAGGGATCCCCGCCAGCACGATCAGGAAACCGATTCCCGACGTCTGGGGCTTCAGATAGATGAAGTCGGCCACCAGGAAAACCGCCAGGGCCATGTAGATCAAGGCGGGGATTGGGTATGCCACGGTGCGGTACGGCCGGTTGAGCAGCGGGGCCTTGATCCGCAGCGCGATCACGGCGCCCACCATCAATGTGTAGAAAGTCACGTCGACCGGGATGATGTACTCGAGCAGGTCGCTGTAGAGGTTGCCGTACTGGGGCATCTGCGTTTTGGGATGGACCGAGACGGTCACCGGCAGGGCCAGGATCGCGGCCCAGATCCCTTGAGCGACCAGCGCGGCCGCGGGCACGTGGTGGGCGTTCGTGGTCGCCGCGCTCTTGAAGAAGAGTCCGTCGCGGGCCATGGCGTAGAAGACGCGCGAGCCGGCCAGCACCAGGCCGTTGACGCAGCCGAACGTGGAAATCAGGATCGCCGCGGCCATGGTGTAGCGTCCCGCTTGACCGAGCGCGGCTTCCATCGTCGCGGTACCCACTCGGTCCTGCGGCGCGTTCTGGATCTGGTCGAGCGGCAGCGAGACGACGTAGGCCAGGTTGGCCAGCAGATAGAGCACGACCACGCTGGAGGTACCGAGGAACAAGGCCCTGGGCAACGTCCGCCCCGGATCGCGGGTCTCGCCGCCCGTGAACGTGACGTTGTTCCAGGCCGATTGCGAGAACAAGGGGCCGATCATGGCCAGGCCGATCAGGAAGACGAGGGCAGGGGCCCCTTCGACGGGCAGCCCAGCCTTGTAGTAACTGTTTGAGGTCCAGCCGTTGGCGGTCGAGTTCCACCACGACGACGTCCAGGCCGCCGCCTTGCCGCTGACTCCGAGGGTCAGTCCGATCACGATCAGGCCGATGAGCGCGGCCGTCTTGGCGAAGGTGAAGACGTTCTGAATCCGGGCCCCCAGGCGCAGGCCGCGGGTGTTGGTGATGGTGAGGGCCACGATCAGCAAAAGGGCGACCATCTGCTGGGTCGAGAGACTGAGGGCGTAATGGCCCAGGACGATCGGCGGGAAGATCGGCTGGTTCTCGGCCGAGATCGCCGGCCAGAAGACGCCCAGGAACTTGGCGAACGCCACGGCCACCGCGGCGATGGTCCCCGTCTGCACCACCAGAAACAGCGACCAGCCGAAGAGAAAGCCGAAAAGGGGACCGTAGGCGACGCGGAGGAAGACGTACTGGCCCCCGGCGCGGGGCATCATCGCGGCCAGTTCCGCCGAGGCGATGGCGCCTGAGACCGTCATCAAACCGGCCAGCGCCCAGGCCACAAGCAGCCAGCCGGGTGACCCGACCAGCTTGGCCGATTCGGCCGAAGTGATGAAGATGCCCGAGCCAATCATCGCCCCCATGACCAGCATGGTGGCGTCGAGCACCCCGAGGTCGCGATGCAAGGCGCCTGTCCTGGCGGGCTTGCGCGTCGTTTCGGGCTGGCTGGTCATGGAATCTCGGGCTCGGAGGAAGGTAGGAGATTGGCGGGGCGAGACCGATGGTCGATCATCCCTGGCTTTTCACAAACGCCCGCACGTCGGCCAGCGCCTTGGAGATGGTCTGGCGGCGCCAGTGGGTCAGTGCGGTGTCCAGCGCCATCTCCAGCTTGTTGGCCAGGAACGCGGCGGCTTCCCCGGAGGTCCGGCCGTCCGCCTGGATTTCCGGGAAATCTCGATGATGGACCCGAGTCGTGTTTGCTGTGGCACCTTCCGTCACGATGACACGGCTTGAGTTGGTTTCCATGGGAGGCTCCGTCGGCACTGGAGGAGACGTTACCGTCGTCGCTCGCACCGCTCATTTGACCTTGGTAACCGGCTGGTCCGGGTGCGCGGGGTTCGGGACAACGCGCCGATTGGCGCAATCGGCGAGAAGATCCAACTTTTCCAGAATAGTCTGTCCGATCAAAACCTCGTCACCCAGGACCAACGCTTCTTCCATCGTGTCGCGCCCCATGAGTTCGAAGATCAAACCTTCGGAAAGATCGACCGCTTCCCGCCGACCGTCGGCGTATTCGGCGACGCGTTTGCCGCGCACGGCGACTCCCAGGTTTTCGAGCACCTGGACGGGAACCACGCTGCGCACGGCGCCGGTGTCGACCATGGCATCAGCCTCGTAGGTGCGTACCTTATCAGAGGGCATTTGGCCTCGGCGCGCCAGTGCTTCGTCGAGGAAATTTCTCAAACGGACTTTGACACGGATCTCACCCATCTCAGGTCGCTACTCCAGACTTAGAGCGGAGTCAGGACGACGGGACACTTGTCGAACTTTTGCCGCGTTACCGGGCGAAATCGGGCCGCCAGGCTCAAAACTGGTCGAGGAACCGGACGTCATTCTGGTAGAGCAGGCGAATGTCGTCGATTCCGTGGCGTCGCATGCAG
>JBMFUH010000770.1:0-3869 GCA_049966735.1 Isosphaeraceae bacterium | reverse complement strand
CGCGGAGGCCAGGGGACTGACTGCCAGCGCGACACATGCAGCGAGAACCGCCAGAAGCCGTGAATTCATCAGAGCAAAACGCATGGGGGTGGATCCTTGAACTCAAGCGGTCGGGCGCCGAAAGAAACCGCGTCTTCGATCGAACCAGGTTCCCACGGACTCTCGCGCGCGACGACTTCGCGCATCGTACCCCAAAACATGCCTCTCGTTCCGGCGCGGGTCAAATCGACGGGACCGGACTGGACTCGATTCGTCCGAAAACGCGCCTGGGATTGTCGAGAAGGATGACTTTTCCAAGCTGGAGGGCGCGCTCAACCGGCCATCCCCTGCCCCGCACGCACTGCTCGGCCAGCGTCCTGGCCAGGATCCGGCGATACATGTTGAACTTGGGCAAGACGAACTCGAGCTTGTAGGCGTCGGAGTAGTAGCCCAGAAGCTTGACCTTGGGAACTGCCTGAATCCGGGCCGTCAGGTCGGCGGCGATGAAGGCCGGGACGTTCGAGTACCACCAGTGCCCCATGGGCAGGACGTTGGGGAAGATCCACGAATAGGCCACCAACTCCGCGCCGGCGTCCGGCGACAGAGTCGAGACCGGGAACGTGACGGTCGCGAAGTGGTTGAACAGCTCGCGGTAATCGTACAGGCTGACCCGGCGGTCGAACAGGTCGCGCCCGCCGCTGACTCCCGCCGGGTAGACATTGCGTACCGGTCCGATCATGAGGTCAAACGGCATCCGGAACTGGGCGCAGAACTCCGCCAGCATCCAGAAGACCGCCGTGCGCACCTCCTCGTGCTCGTCGGGCCGGAGGTCGAGCCCGGAAATGGCCCGGCGAACCGGCGTGACCGCCCGCCGAGGCGTCGCGCGCCGGGGCCGGAAATCCGGCGGCAAGCTGATCGCGCAGGCCCGCGCGCCGCGGCTCGTGAAGCGCTCGAACAGCTTGCCGATCGCCTCACGCAGCGTCGCCAGGTCCTGGACGTCGACACCGGTGCAGCTCCGCAGCCGCGGGACGGTCCTCGGCTCGTGCAGCTTGAGCACCAGGTCGTCGGTGCGCAGGCAGGGCACATACTTTCGCGTGTCCCACCCGTCGAGCGGATCGTCAAACTCGTTGGTCAGAAAGACCGCTTCCAGGTTGGTGGTCTTCCAGACGCGGCGGTCCCAGTCTTCACCGTCCTGATCGTGGATCGCTTTATCATACAGCTCACCGATTGTCTGCGGCCCCACGCGCTCGCCCGCGAAGCCGTGGAAGGTCTGGACGATCTCCATGAGCCAGGAGAACTGAACCGTGTTGTTGATCCGATCGAGGTAATTCGCCAGGTTGGTCGACCGCTTCCGGGGATCGAGGTCGGGACTGACCTCCTCCGCCGGCATCCCCGTGGAATGGGCCAGCTCGGTGTAATAGTGATACCCCAGGACCTCATCGAGATTCCGCGCCGCGGGCCGATGCGGATCAATGTGCGAATGGGGATCATAAATCGGCCAGCCGATCATTTCCCGATACATATCTTGTGCCACGGGATCGTCGGCGAGATTCATGCTGCTTGCTCCTCAGTTGCGAGTTTCCAGTTGTCAGTTCCCAGCCAACGTCGAACTCAACGTCCGCCTCTTGTCACTGGCAACTGACAACTGGCAACTACTTTTTCCCCAAATGCTGATCAAACCAGTCGGCGATGGTGGTCATGTCGTCCAGCAGGTTGGGCCAGCCGTGACTTCCTCCCTTCTTGACGACCAGCTTGGCCTCGACACCTTCCTTTTTGAGCTTGTCGATGATCAGCTCGGCTTGCTGGATGGGCACGAGGTGGTCGGCGTCGCCGTGGATGATCAGGGTGGGAGGATCGTCCTTGGTCGCGTGGTAGACAGGGCTGATCTGCTTGCCGATTTCGATGATCTTCTTCTCGAAGTTGATCCGGTGGAAGAGCTTGGTATCGGGATCTTGTTCGTGGAAGTCGAACGGTGGCTTGAAGCCACTGAGAATGCCCCGGCCAATCGCGTTCTCGCCGGGCTTACCGTAATTGAGGAAGTCAGTCGGCGGGAAGAAACAGGCGACCGCCTGGACGCGGCTCGAGGTTCGATCGATGGGGTCCTTGGCGAAGGGATTGCCTTTGTCTCCCGCGGTCCCCTGCATCAGCGACAGGTGCCCGCCGGCCGAGCCTCCGGTGATGCCGATCCGGTTGGGATCGATCTTGTAAAGGGAGGCGTGGGAGCGGATGAACCGCACCGCTCGATTCATGTCGGTGAGGATCTCGGGAATGGTGTACCGCGGCTGGCTGCCGTGCACGACGGCAAAGACGGTGTAGCCTCGCTTCAGGAACTCCGCGATGGGCGCGGGACCGATCGCGTCATGCGACGAGAACCAGCCGCCGCTGACCACCCAGATGATGGCCGCGCCGTTGGCCCCTGTCTTGGGCGTGAACACGTCCAACGTCAGCGCGGTGCCATATTTCCGCCCGTAAACCACGTCTTGCTTGCGGGTGTAATCCGGATCCTTCGCCCGGGCCGGGAAATTCACCGTCAGAATTGCGGCGAGCGACATCGCGAGTGCGGAAACCGAAAGCAACCGATTGCGTCTCATGAAACAAGCACTCCTGGTGCGGGGGCCCGCGGAGGTGAGCAACCCTCCCCTGCCCCGGTCGAATGTTCGGGACGTGCCTCTTGAATCGTCCCCCCTTTACCGCAAATCATGATCGGAGAGGAACCAACTTGAAAGAGCGCGGCGGTGGGACGGGACCAGATTTGCATGAGACGTCCCGGAGTAAGCCATGAAAAAATCCATCAACCTCTGGGCCTTTCCTTATCCCGACCGCTGGTCGCTGCGCGACTGCCTGAAGCTGGCGAAAGAGGCCGGCTTCGAGGGGGTCGAGCTGAACTACGACCTGGAGAACGACCTCTCGCCCAAGGCCGGGCCAGCCGAGCTGCGTGCGATCCGCCAGCTCGCGGACGAGATCGGCATCGCCATCAGCGGGCTCTGCTCGTTCCTTTTCTGGCCGTACTCGCTGACCGACAACGATCCCGCGCGGCGGGCGCGAGGACTCGAGCTGGCCCGGCTGATGATCGCGGCAGCCCATGAGCTGGGCACTCCGAATCTGCTGACAATCGCCGGATCAACGTACATCCCCTGGATTGCCGATCGCGAGCCGGTCCCCTTCGACGTCTGCGCGCGTCGGGCCCGCGAGTCGATCGGCGAGCTGCTTCCAGCGGCCGAAAAGGCGGGCGTCTCGCTCAATATCGAGAACATCTTCTTCAACGGCTACCTGACCAGTCCCGACGAGATGAACGCATTCGTCGACAGCTTCAGCTCAAAGCATATCGGCGTCCACTTCGACACCGGCAACATCATGCTCTTTCAGTTCCCCGAACACTGGATTCCCATCCTGGGCCAGCGCATTCGCAACGTGCACTTCAAGGAGTTTTCCAAGAAGGCGACCGACCATTCGCTGGAATCGTTCCGGACTCTGCTGGACGGCACCACCAACTGGCCGGCCGTCATGGACGCGCTGCGGGCCGTCGGCTACACCGGCTACCTCACGTTCGAGTACTTTCATCCCTTCACCCACTACCCCGAGGCGCTGATCCACCAGACCTCCGACGCCCTCGACCGGATCATGGGCCGAAAGTGACGAGCCTCTCGCCTTCAGGAAAAAGCCAATCGTTGAGCCCCGAGCGCGAGGAAATCTGTCAAGACGTTCACATATCCAATGGACACTATTCTTGCACACGTAAAGGTCAGCTTCTCCAGGGATAGCGCATGTCCCGTGCTTGCCAACCACGCAATCGCTAGCAGCATGTCTCCATCCAAGAGTAGTTTGATGGCCGTCTGCTGGAGCTGATTTGGCAGACGGTCGCTCACCTTCTTCGTACCGTGATCTCGATG
>JBMFUH010000769.1:0-3881 GCA_049966735.1 Isosphaeraceae bacterium | reverse complement strand
CTAGAGCGTTTTTCGGGGCGATAGCTCACCGTAGTCCCGGCGCGCCGGGAGACGGCCGGAGCATTTGGTCCGCACAGCGGACCCTACGATATTTGATCAGTGCGCAAGCCGACTGTAAACCGCTCTAGACCCGGGCACTTGGTCAGTTCCGGTTGTCCGATCTCCTCGCATGCGGCGCGGGAGGCAGCCTGCTGGGTGGGTAGCTCAGATCAAGCAACGCCTTGCGCGCGGGCTCGAACGTGGGCGAATGCGCCAGCGCCCCCAGATAAGACTGAATCGCCAGCGAGATCATGTTTCCCTCGGCGGCAAGTTGACCCAGTCGCCAGCGAAGTTCGGGTAGGTCGGGGTGATTCAAGATCTCCTTGGAGAGCGCCTCCATCTGTTCGGCTCGATGACGGATTGCCTTCCTTTGGGCGAGGGTTCTTTCCGCCTCGTCCTTCAGCCCGAGCGAAGCTTGGACTGCGGACAGGAACGTGATTGCCTCAAGGTCATTGGGGTCGACTGAACAGGCGCGTTCCGTTTCTGGCAGTGCGTCGTTTGGTCGTCTCTGGCTGAACAAAAGTTGAGCATGAAGAACCAGGGCCCGCTGATGATTCGGGTTGATGGCCAAAGCGTGTGACAGGTGGCGGGCTGCTTCGTCTTGACGGCCTGCTTGGAGTGCCAACTCCCCGGCCAAGGCAAGCAACCTGGGGTCGTCCGGTCTGTGAGGGAGGACTTGCGCCGCCAGGGAGTCGGCTTCCTCGGCGCGATGAGCTTTCATGAGCGCCTCGATCAAACCGATGCGGGACTCGAGATGGTCAGGCTGACGCTTCAACGATTCCCGGAATGCACGAATTGCCAAGTCGAAGTAACGGAGGCGCAGGTAGACCGACTCACCCATGGCATACCAGGGCCGAAAATCAGCAGGATCGAGGCGTGAGGCCTCGATCAGCATCTGAAGGCCCCGCTCGTTCTCATACGAGCTCAAGTAGATCGCGGCGAGAAATCTGGCCGCGTCGCCACTGGGACCCAATTGCCAGGCCCGCTCGAGCACTTGCCTTGCCGGGCCGGTCTCCTCGAGCGAGGCCAATACCATCCCCTTGATCGTGAGCGCCTCGGCTTCATGTGGGCCGCCCGCCCTGATCCGCGCAACAGCCCGGAACGCTCGTGAAGGCAGCCCCTTCTCAAGGAAAGAACGGCCTTGCGCGAGCGCTGCCAGCTCGTCACGCTCTCGCTGGTAAGAGGCGAACCAGGTAGCTGCGGCCCCGCGCAGGCCGACAGTCAGGACGATACCCGTCACTGCCATGGCCGGAGCCAGAAGAATCAGCAACCATTTCCGGGTCGGCTTGCCTATCCAGTTCCACATCGCGATCTCGGCTCGAAATTCCTGGCGCCATGAGAGACGAAGGAATGGGGACAACTCCGGCGAACAGTCGGGGCGCGTCCCCTATTCCTGTTGAATTCCAGGTGTTTCTCCACGGACAAGCGATGTTCCGATCCCGTGGTCAGGCTGACTTGCGGATCAGTATGAGTTGGCGGAGAGAACCTCGTTGCCCGCTTTCGAACCCAGGGCCCAGATCGCTTGCCAGGATACGCTCGATTTGATGAATCGAACCGAGCCATCCGCGAATGCGACGTTTGCCCCGCCGGGATGGTAGCTGCTGAGGTTGTACATGCCCGGTGCATCGAAATCGCCGCCCCACGACTCCATGTTGCAGTTGTAATATTGCGAATTGGGCGGCAGCAGAGTTGTGCCGAGCGTATGGCCAAACATTCCCTGGTTCCAGTCTCGGCCCAAAAGGCTCTTGTTGGTCTCCCAATTGCTCCCACCTACAATTGACGCTGGAGCCGCCCCCTGGCAGGTCGTCAGGAACGCCATGAACTGGGTCATGCCCGCCGACGGCATGGAGCTGTCAACTCGATCGCCCCAGCTCCCGAAGTTGCCCACCTGGTTCTTCATGATATCGATCGCGTCCTGAATCGAGAGCTGGCTGGAGTTGCAATCGCCTATCCTCCACTCCCCAAAGGCGATCGTGTTGCTTGTACCGTCGGTGACGTCTCGGACTCCGACGGAGGTGCTGGTAGTAAGGCTCATGATCGAAAACAGGCCCGGCGTAAGGGTGTTGCCCGCGACCCAGGGCAGACAGGTGGCCCCCACGGAGGCGAAGTAGTTGTTTCCGGGGTAAGTTGCCGTGGTGGCGGAGCCGGGGATCGTGCCGCCATACAACGTGCCCATGGGAAGGGTGGATGAAGGGCAGAGGAACGAGCTCACACGGCTGATGATCGCGGTCCCCTGAACGCCGTTGTCGCAGTTGTCCGCCGCCGAAATACTGAAATTCAGGCTGTTGTAAATGGGACCCCCATCCATATAGGGAAGCACGAAGGCGTGAACACTCCAGTTGCCCCAGCCTGAGTCTCCGGCCGTGCCAGAGGCATTTGAAATGTCCCAGATGGCCCGCTGGGGGTAACACTGGGGGTAGGCGCCGTTGGCAGACTCGTAATTCGCGACAGCGAGCCCGAGCTGTTTAAGATTGTTCGTGCACTGGGCCCGGCGCGCTGCTTCACGGGCCGACTGCACAGCAGGCAACAGAAGCGCGATCAAGACGGCAATGATCGCGATCACCACGAGCAACTCGATCAGCGTGAAACCGATCGTCCATCTGCCTGGAAATCGACTCTTGGCCTTCATTGGCGACCTCCTGGGATCTGTGAAGAATGAGAATAAATAATCTGAACTGCATCCTCGGTCTCTGGAGCGGCGGGAAAGTCCAAACCAGATAAGGACGCCTTGCGGGAGAAACGCGTACGCTTATGCGACAAGATGCCTCGGATTCAAAAAGCCCGGGCTGCCGAGCAGGACGTTGTGAACTGGTCCTTCTAGCCAAACCGCTTCCATCCGAGGAGGCGGACTCGACGAATCGAGATGGATGAAATCAGGGGCGCGCCCCTCTGGCAGAGCCAACGGAGTGGACCCGCAAAGCCTCGGTGCAAAGGTGTCAAGATCAGTGGGCACCGGCCTGCTTCGCGAACTGGTCCTGCATCTGCTTGTAATGGGGATTGGCCGTCGGATTGTACGTCTTGCCTTGCACCTTGGGCATCACCAGCTCTTCCGGCTTGGGAGCCGGAGGAGGCGGAGCCGCTTTCGGTGTCGGATTGTCGGGCTGGGCGCATCCAGGCAAGAAACTGATGAATGAAACCAGCAGAACCGACAGCGAGAAGAGACTTGTTCGACGCGTTCGCTTCATGAGCGTGACCTCGGGTGTATAGGTGGAAAAGAAAATCAGCCAAGATCACCTACGCTCAGTCTGGTGCACCTAGTAAGAGGAGAGTGCAGATGGGTCAGGAACCCCAAATCGCTTCGTCCGCGGGGTCGATCGTCGCGATCTGCTTGCGCCAGACGTGTACGGTGAGTCAAGAACTCCAAAAGCAATTCATCCACAAGAGCGTTCAGAGCGTACATGACCACAAAAACTTAACTTTTCTGCGCAACGATCAGTAACATAACCACAGTGAGATCCGTTAAGCAAGAGGGGGGGGCTCGGTTTTTCTGGAAGTTTGACGCTACCGACAAAAGTCCCGAGTGGGAGTCTAGATCAAAGAGGGAAACTGCGAGATCTCCATCGGAACTCCCTAATTCAAAGGAGTTTATGGAGTTGAAAGAGCCGATTTACCCATTGGTTTCGCCCGATGAATGTGCACGGGTGTTCAATTTTGTCGGTGGCGTCAAGTTCGATATTTTTGGAAACTGAACCACCACCGGCTACAAGCCGTGGGTTCGACAGTCGGCTACAAGCCCGACTGAGGCTGCCCTATGTCACTCGTCATCGACTTTGAAATCGCTGTCATCCTTAGTTCGAGTTTCGCCGATTCTGAGGCGGATCGCGAGCGGCCCGGGGGGCGAA
>JBMFUH010000768.1:0-3902 GCA_049966735.1 Isosphaeraceae bacterium | reverse complement strand
CAGAAGCACGCCCGGACGGCCGAGCAGCATGGGGCCGTGCTGTCGATCGAGGCGTACTACCGGAACATCATCGGCACGATCGACCGCGCCGAGCGGCTGCTCCACGAGGTCAACTCTCCGGCGCTCAAGCTGGTGATGGACCCCTGCAACTACTTCAGCAAGCAAGACCTGCCGCGGATGAAGCCGATGCTGGAAAAGATGTTCCAGCGCCTGGCCGACCAGATCGTGATCGCCCATGCCAAGGACGTGAAGCCCTCCGCGACTGGCGAGGAGCTTCCCGCCGCCGGGTTGGGCGTGCTCGATTATCCGCTCTTCCTCCGCCTGCTGGCCCAGCTTGACCGCCCGCTTCCTCTGGTCCTCGAGCACCTGCGCCGGGGCGACGTGCACCGGGCGCGCGACTTCGTGCTGGGCCAGTTTGAGCGGATCTGACAAATGAACCGTGGGACGAGATTCCAATCTTGTCGGAGGAATAGAAGAACCTATGCATCAGTACAGATAAGATTGACATGATCGGAATCTTGTCCCACGGCGTTCAGAAGGACAAGAGAATCTGCCAGATATACATGTTCGCCAGCCCATCAATCTCCTCCCAGACCCGCTGGACCAGGTCGGGGTCGCCGGAGATTGATGGGATCTGTGAGCGTTTTTCTTGCCAGGGGGTCACGACGCCGGGCCGCTTGGCGCCGGGTTTGAGCTGGAGGTGATGCGCGCATCCCTCGCCGGGTTTCGGTACCGCGAGTGCGTTTTCTCCGCTGGAGGAGTAGATGCCGTACTCGCGGGTGAAATCGGTCATTGCCTTGATGTTCACTGCCTTGGCGTCGTTCTGGACGATGGCGCTGGCGTCCATGATGTAGCCGCCGTCGCGGGCGGCGATGTCGATCACTTCCCTGCAACGCCGCCGGACGTCGTCGGGCGTGCCGTGCGCCAGGATGACGTTGGAGATTCCGCCGCTCAAGCAAAACTTGTGGCCCAGGATCTGGTGCGTCTTGGCGATGTCCCCTTGGTCCACATGATAGACGATGCTCCGGTCGGGCAGTTCGGCGAACGACTCGAGGTGTCTGTCCCACTTCCCTTCCGCATAAAAGAGCGTCTGGATGCCGTCGGCCCAGAGATCCTCGATGATTGGCCGGATGGTGGGCCAATAAACGTTCTTGAAGACCTCTGGCGACACGAAGGGCACGCCGCCTCGGTGCATCCAGTAGCCGACGGGAACCAGCCGGTCGGGATCGGCGGTCGTCCGGGCGACGTGCAGCAGGTGCGGCAAAAGGGCCTCGCAGGCCGCCAGCACCTTGTCCCGGCGCTCGTGGAGGTCGTCGACCAGGCCAAGGTAGCCGCGGAGCTTGTCGGCGATGATGTCCATCGGCGCCTTGAGGATTCCCGAGATCGCCGAGACGGTTCCGGACTCGGCGCGAAGGCGGGCGTTCTGGGTGCCGAAGGCGCCGAAGTACTCCATCATCGCCATCCCCCCCTTGAGGAAGGAGAGGTTGTGCGCGCGGGTGACCGGCTCACCGAGCTTGCGGACCTCAGTGGAAACGCGAGGCAGCCAGACGTCGAGCAGGAAGGCCGTGGGATCGTCGATCAGTTGATCGTACTCATCGGGCTTCATGAACGCATTGTCGTGAGGAGGCTCTCGATACTGAAAGCCCATGTCGGGCGTGACGTCGATGCCCGGAATCCCGTAATAGCGCAGGCCGATCGCCTGGGTGAGCCCGGTCCAGACATAGACCATGTTCGAGACCACGGCGTCCCAGTCGAAATCGGCCGCGCACCGGCGTGCGGCGGCGAAGGCCTTCCTGTAGTCGTGAGCCAGTTCCTGGCACGTGTAGCCGGCGTGCACACCGGTGAACTCGGCGACGAACGGGCGAATCGGCACCATGTCGGGTTTGCCGTTGCGCATCGCCGTGACGTAGCGGTTCAGACGCGACTGGTACCTTGCTTCCATTGACGCCGCGGAGTCTGATTCATGATTCGACATGATGCTTCCTTCACGCGAACAGCTTGCGAACGTATTCGGCGTTACGCTTCACGTCGGCCACGGCGTTTCCCGTTGGGCTGGAGGTCTCGAGGACGATCCAGCCGTGGTAGCCGATCTCCTTGATCGCCGCGGCGATGGGCTCGAAATGGAGCTTGCCGGTCTCGAGGAAATCCGAGCCGTTCTTGAAATGGAACTGGGCGATCCGGTGCTTGAGGAAGCGGATCTCGGCGGGCACGTCGTAGCCCTTGGTCGCGCCGGTGTTGTAGCAGTCGTAGTAGATCCGCACCGAATCGTGGCCGACGCGCTCGAGAATCCGCGCGTTCTCTTGGGCATCGAGATAATTCTCGATCGCCAGGATGACGCCGGCGTCCTTGGCCCTTGGCGCCGCGGCCTTCAGGCGATGGACGACGCTGTCGACATCGGCCTGCTTCACCCGACCGTCGGAGCCCAGCAGGTCGCCGTTGGCGAAGAAGGCAACGAGGATGACCTTCGCTCCCAGGTCGGCCGCGGCGTCGATGCTCTGCTCCAGCCACGCGGGCCCTCGAGGGTCGGTAGCCAGCGCGCACTCGTTCAAGAGCCCCATCATCAGCGAGCTGATCGGGATGCCGGTTTCCTTCATCTGCTCTTTGTATCGTCGCCGGACTGCGGGACGGCTGATCTCGAGCCGATCCGCCGGTCCGCCGACAGGCACCTCGACTCCGGCCAGCCCAGCCTGCTTGCCTTGCTCCAGCCCGACGACGCAGGCGCCGACGCGAATCTCGGCGCGGTTTGCCGTGGCTGCTATTGCCAATCTCGAGACGCCAGGCCCGAACGCCAGACCTGCCGCCGCACCAACTGTTCCGCACAGGAAATCCCGACGCGAACTTCTCATGGTCTCCTCCGTTCTCAGAGGTTCCGCGCGTGGTTTTCTTCCATTCGAGCCCACTTCGGCCCACCGATCAAGAACCTGGTGGCCAGACCCATCGTGACCGCGGATCGACGTGAATGGTACAATTGCTGGGGATTCGATGTCGCGCGGGGGGAGAGACCGATCATGCCAAGTCCGTTTCCGGGGATGGACCCATATCTTGAGCAGTTCTGGGGTGATGTGCATGTGCGATTGATCAACAATGCCTGCAATGCTCTTCAGAAGTACTTGCCGGGCGGTCTGGTCGCACGAATGGGAGAGCGTGTCGTCGTCGAACCGCCGGAGGGAGAGGCGAGGAATATCATCCCCGATGTTCGCGTCGTCGAGCGCGGGCTGCCCCGGGAACCGCGCTTCGTGGCTGGTAACGGCATCGCCGTCGCCGAGCCGTTACTCGTGCATCTTGAGGAATCCGAACCGGAGCGGCAGGGGTACATCGAGATCATCGACATCAGGTCGGGCCGGAAGGTTGTGACGGTCATCGAGATCCTCAGCCCTTCGAACAAGGCCCCTGGTCCAGGGCGAAATCTCTACGTCAAGAAGCAGGAAGAGCTGAAAGAAGGGCGAGTGAGTTTGGTGGAAGTCGATCTGCTCCGTGCTGGAAGGCGTGTTCTGACGGCTCCCTTCGATCGGATTCCCGAAGGGCATCGTACGCCCTATGCGGCCTGTGTCCGGCGCGGTTGGAAACCATCCCCGCTCGAGTTTTACCGGATACCGCTCCGCGAACGCCTGCCCGCCATTGCCATCCCGCTCCGCCAGACCGACACCGACGTGGCGCTCGATCTTCAGCCCTTGATCGACCAGGCCTACGAGGACGGTCGATACGGCGACGACATCGACTACCGCGAGGACCCCGACCCACCGCTTGCTCCCGACGACGCCCGCTGGGCGGACGCGCTGCTCCGAGAGCAGGGAAGGCGAGGGTAAGTTGCCATGCCCGCGAGGGATCTCTTTCACGAGTGCGTCCGCCATGCGCTGGTTCAAGACGGGTGGACGATCACGCACGATCCGTTCCGTCTGTCC
>JBMFUH010000767.1:0-3910 GCA_049966735.1 Isosphaeraceae bacterium | reverse complement strand
AGTAGGTCGGACATTCCTGTCCGACCGAGACGGACAGGAATGTCCGTCCTACAACTGAGACGGACAGGAATGTCCGTCCTCCACGGGTGGACGTGGATCGGCACGGGCGGATTGTACGCCCGTGCCTGACTTCCAGCTCAAATCTCCTTCGCCAGTCCCGGCAAGGGCGCCGAGTAGGAACCGTCGGCGTTGGCGTGGATCGGCGGGGGCGTGTCGAAGGTCATGTGGTCGATGTCCTTCACGTACTGGAAGTTGGACTTCTTGATCTCATCGATCGTGACGAACTGGCCGGTGTGCACGGCCGCACGCCCCATGAGCGCGGTGAAGTTGGCCTCCGCGGCGCGGCGCGCCTCGTTGTAGGGCTTGTCCTGGCGGATCGCGTCCAGGAGCAGTTGCCACTCCACCACGTACGGATTCTTCTCGGTCTGGCCGAACCGCCAGATCAGGTTCTCGGGCGTCATCTTCTGGGTCTTGTAGATGCGGGTGTTGGGCGTGGCCAGGTTGGTCATGAGCACCGCCGAGCCCTTCGTGCCGTGGGCGTAGTCGGCATACGTCTCCCAGCAGTTGTTCATGTGCCGTGAAAACGAGAACAGCTTGGTGCCGTCGGCGAAGGTGAACTCCACCGTGTAGTGGTCGAGCAGGTTGCCGACCTCCGGATAGCAGCGCCCGCCCATTCCCTGCGCCTCGACCGGCCAGGCTCCCTTGGCCCAGCAGGCGACGTCGATGTTGTGGCAGTGCCAGTCGATCAGGAACCCGGAGCAGAGCCAGTTGAAGCTGAACGCATGGCGGATCTGGAAGGCCAGCTCATTGGTGTTTGGCGGCAGCTTGGGGCAGTCGGTCGGGCCGTGCACCCGGTAGATCCGCAACGTGTGGACCTCGCCGATCAGCCCGTCGTTGATCCGCCTGATGGCCTCCTCGCGCGCCTGGGAATGGCGCCACATGAAGCCGACGGCGACCTTGAGGTTCTTCCGCTGGGCCTCCTCGTTCGCCTTGAGCAACCGCCGCGTATTGGGGGCGTCGGTGGCGAACGACTTCTCCATGAAGACGTTCACCCCCTTCTTCACGGCGTACTCGAACATGAGGGGCCGGAAGGCCGCGTGCGTGGTCAAGAGGACGACGTCGCCCGGCGAGAGGCAGTCGATCGCCTTCTTGTAGGCGTCGAACCCGAGGAAGCTACGCTCCGACGTCACGTCGACCTTCTCCCTGTGCGCCGTGGAGAGCGACTTCAGGCTCGCCTGGAGACGATCCTCGAACAGGTCCGCCATGGCGTAGAGTTGGACCGGGCCGCCCGTGGTCGACAGCGCATCGCTCACGGCGCCCGTGCCTCGGCCGCCGCAGCCGACCAGGGCCAGCTTGATCGTGTTCCGCTCGCCGGCGTGAACCAAGGGGATGGCCGCTTCGCCGGCCGCCGTCGCGGCCAGCAAGCCTGCCGATCTCCTCAAAAGCTCGCGCCTGGTCCGCGGTTCCTCGACATTCCGGGTGAGAGAAGATCTCATGCATTGCTCCTTAAAATCGAATTATGAGCGATTGTGGAACGAGTGATCTTTCCGGGAAGAAAACCGGGGAGTGATGGTCAGGCGGGCACGGCCTTGCGGCAGCATGCTCTCAGATAGTCTCGCGACCGGGCCAGGGCGCTCTGGGTCTCTTCGGGGGGCGGCTGGTCGTGGAGGAAGGGATTGACGTATCCCTGGTAATCGACCCGGGCCAGAGCGGTGAGCCAGGAACTGCAATCCGTCGGGCCAATGCCCGGAAGCTGCTTGGCGCTCATCGCCGGGTCGTATTGCCAGGCGTAGAAGAAAAGAAGCCGCGGTCCGACGGCGGCGATCGCGTCGGCCACCGACTCGCGCCGCGCCTGGATGTGAAAAGGCGCCAGCGCGATGCCCAGCCGGTTGCTCCGGTTGAGGTCGACAAACGCCTTCAGCGACTCGACCGAATCGAGCAGCGACTGGCCATGGTTCTCGATCGCCAGGCGCGAATTGTACTTCTCCGCCAGCTCGAGCCGCGGCTTCAGACCCTCGAGGAACGACTTCATCCGGGGCACGAGATCTTTCGAATCACAAGGCCCCGCGCTTCCCGACACGGCCACGCCCCCCCCTGCTCTGCCCAGCAATTCCGCGTAGCGCGGATATCCGCCGACATAAACCGAGAAGGCGTTGAGCGCCAGATGGTTCCGGGCCAGCAGCTCCTTCAGGCCCTCGGGACCGAGCCGTTTTTGGACGTCGTCCAAGTGGGGGCAGCCGGCATAGGCCGACCAGATGTCGACTCCCTCGAAGCCCAGCCGGGCAATCCGCTCGCAGGCCTGTTCGATCGGCAAGCTGGAGAAGGCGATCGTCGATGCCGAGAGCCTCATCTTCCACGTAGGCTTACCCGGCGCGGAGCGGGCCGCTCCCACTGTCGGCCAGCCGACCGTCACACCGGCCGTGACACAGGAAACTCCGGCAAGGAACCGACGCCGGTTCTGTTGGTTCATCCTCCCTCCTCTGATCCTCGGTTGGCTTGGAAGGCTCTGAGGCAATTCGGGGCAAGGCGGGTCGGGGCTGACTTCAGCGGCAACCTGGATTCAAGATACCCCCTCGCAATGGTCCAGGCCAGAGGGTGGATCGGGCCGGCCAAGCTTCGGGCCTTGTCCGATCGCCAGCGCTGCCGCGATACTGGTTGGGAAGGCATTGGGGGCTGGGATCATGAACGAGGCGAAGATCATCGACCGGGGCCGAGGGCCCGAGATCGCGGGCTCGCGGATCACCGTGTACGACGTGCGGGATCATCACAAACACGGATGGCCGGCGAGGGACATTGCCTGGCTATTTCACCTGAGCACGGCCCAGGTGGAAGCGGCGATCCGCTATATCGAGGAGCACAAGGACGAGGTGATGGCGGACTACGCGGAGATGCTGGCGCGCGACGCGCGCGGGAATCCTCCCGAGCTCTAGGCCAAGCTCGACGCCGGTCACGAGCGATTCCTGGCCATGGTGCGCGATCGCCGCGAAGCCAAGAGCCGGGAAGGGCAGGATGTGGGGCATTCTGGCGGACGCTAATGCGGAAGGGGCCTTGTCGAGCCTTCGTTTCATCTGGCTCTCCGCGACCTGCCGTGAGTTCTGGATCGAGCTCGGCTTCTCCGTCGAGGACTTCAAGGCGCTGGGTCTGGCCCCCGAGGCACCCGACCCACGGTCTGGCGAACCTGCCAGCGCGAGCAGCTCGTCCTGATCACCGGGAACCGGAACATGCGCGGACCGGACTCCCTGGAGGCCGTCATCCGAAGCGAGAACCAGCCGGACAGCTTGCCCGTGATCACCATCGCCAACGCCAATCGCGTACTCCAAGATCGTCTCGATGCCGAGACGGTCGCCGAGCGGTTGCTCGAAAAGCTGATCGCGATCGATGACTTCCGCGGCGCGGGGCGGATCTACGTTCCTTGAGAAGGCACCGAAGACGTTTGGCACGCCGGCGCAGCCACCTGGGATCGTCAGCGGGATCGGGATTACCGGAAGCACGCTGCAGCCGGTCAGCCCAAGCGTTCAACTCGTCTGCCGACTTTGAGTCCATTCCGGCAAGACCACTGAACCGGGCTCGCACGACTACGATGCGGCCTCGGGCAATCTTGGCCATCAGCTCGTCCGCCGGTCACCGGATTACGACGGTGTTGGGTGTGTCCAACGCACCGTGTTTCGTTACCTGGATTCCGCCGACCAGGCCGCCGGTGCACGGGCCCGGCTCGGACACCTGAAGCGGCCCACAAAGTGGTACAAAATCTTCTTGCCGCAACTGCTGGCCATGTCTTGGTTTAGGAATGGGCGGCGCGGGATTCGAACCTGCGACTTCCACCGTGTGAGGATGGCACTCTTTTTGTCGCCTGCCGGGAGGGTCAAAACCCTCGCCTTGAGGCGAAGGCTTCAGCGTTGCGGTGCGGTAG
>JBMFUH010000766.1:0-3912 GCA_049966735.1 Isosphaeraceae bacterium | reverse complement strand
ATGCAAGCGACGGACTCGCCTGATCGGGCTCGTCGATTGTCTGTGGAGACGCCGCGGCGCCATCTTCCTCCCCACCGGAGGACTGCATCGGCCCCGCCCCGGGAGAGGCTGCGGCCGACTGAGCGGAAGGAAGCGCGGAGTAAGCCGGCTCCGCCTCCGAGGTCGAGGCCCGGTCCTCGGCAGAGAGGGACGCGGCTTCCTGGCCAGTTGACGGAGCGCTTTGGCGCACGGACTCCGGCACCGCGGAGGAATCCTCGATCCGCGAAGTCACGGCCGGACTCTGATTCTCGGCCGCCACGGTACCTGACGCCACGGAGTCCTCGGTACCTGACGCCACGGAGTCCTCGCTCGAAGCGGCCAACGCATGAGCTACGGCCTCACCCTCCCCAGTCGGCGATGAAGCAGCGAGGATGATCGCCCCGCCGGTCTGCACACCGTCAAGCCCTTCAGAGACATTGCTGGCGGACACGATGCTCAGAAGCCTGCGATCCTCCAAACATTCAATCAATGGCGCCTGAATGGTCCTGGTACGAGAGACAGCGCGCCTTCGAGTCTCCATGAGTCAGAACTCCGTGATCAGATCCCTCTTACTCCCACCGGAACGATCCGCCACGTTCGAGATGCCCTCGCCAACGAGGCAAATTCCCCATCACTCACCAAACTCGCAACCCAGAACATGGGACAACTCGACGCGATGTGCCGGCAACCGGCCAGCCACATGCTGACTGCTATGTATGCTTGGGAAGACCGTGCTTCGAAAAGCGAGGGGAAATCGATCAAGTGCTGGAAATCGGCATACGTCAAAACGCAAGTTCAAGGCATTCAAGGGCTTAAGCAAACAAACCGGCAATGGCCTTGGCGTTCAGCCGCCAGACGACGGAAAAGATACGTTCCCAGGCGGGTCCAGGTGACAGAGCACTCCATTCCCTTCCTTTAATCGAAGCTCTTTCCCCCGGACGTCAATAATTCTGCCAGCTACTCAACCATATCGTCAAGTAGGAATTAAAAAGACCTCACTCGCCAGGCACCGATGACTGGACGCTTCCCGCCGGAATCCTCGCGGCGCGAGCCCGGTTTCGAGATACCGAGCGCCACCGCGAGAATTTCCGGATTCTTCAACTCGGAGCGCGCGCCAGCCCGGCAGCAAATCGATTTAGTGCTGAATTCGCAAGTTCGCTCTTCCTAAACAGGAGATTCAGATATGAGCACTCGAAAAGCTCGTCAGCGCGGCATCCTGAGCCTGGAGTCGTTGGAGATCAGGACCGCACCGTCGCACGTCAGCACCCTGGCCCATGCCTTCGCGCATGTGCAACACATCAAGCCCCCCGCGCATGTGGAGCGAATCCAGGACACCCAGACCCGGGAGCGCAACCAATCAGTGGAATCCAGGACGGGCACCGATCCCAACACTGATACAGGGAGCGGCTCGAGCGCGACGGACACCAGCCCCAACGACGTCCACAGTAAAGACCCCAGGGGACAGTCCTGAGTCTTCACTCCCGCCATCAACCGCCAGGGTGGTTCACTCCGCACAACAACCCGTCTTGACGGGCTGCACTTTGTCGGGCAAAGTAAAGACCGCGTTTCGCCGACAGCTCGAGCGAGCTGGACAGCGATCGCGGTCTTTTCTTCGTGGGGTGGCCCGTGAGGCAAATCCGGCTCCTGCTTTTGTGCTTCGGCGTCTTCCTCGGCCTGGTTGTCTACGCCGCCGACATTGGCGTGGGCCAGCGGTACTGGGGATGGCTCGAATCGCTGCCGATGGGCGACAAGATCGGGCACTGTAGCCTGATGTTCACCTTGAGCCTGCTGACCAACCTCGCGCTCCGCTGCCGGGCGCTCCGGCCCGGTCGGCCGGTGGTCATGCTGGGAACCTTGGTCGTGCTGACATTGGTCCTCGCCGAGGAGTTTTCGCAGATCTGGATTCCGGGAAGGGACTTCGATTTCCTGGACATCGCGGCGGACCTCGTGGGAATCGGTTGTGGCGACCTGGCCGCCCGATTTGCCTACCAGACGATGGAAGTCAGGAAGGCACACAATCTCGACTATGACGTCTGATCTTATCTGTAATCCGCTCTCATGCTCGTCCGGGAGTGATCTCCGCTCTCCGGAATTCAGGAGGGGACGATGAATCCCAAGCCGCGCGGAAACGGATCGGGGAAGGTGAATGTCTTCTCCACGGACATGGGAGGATGGGTTCGCGTCGTCCTCGGCACACCCGACGTGGCGGAGGACGCGGGCCTTTATCTCTCCCAGACGCTGGCCGACTGGTTTCGCCAGCGGCCTCATCTACGTTTGAGGTGCGTCGTGCCGATTGTCAGAGATGGAACAACCGTCGAGCTGCACGCCTGGTACGAGACACACGTGTTCCCGATGATCCAGGGACCGCAACCCGAGCAAGTGACGAAGAAGAAGTGAGCGGGGCCGGCCTCCGCCGATGTGTAGCGATTAACCACTGCTGGATGTGCTGACTCCGACGGTGTCGACCGCGAAAAGACCCGCGTAGTCGAAGGCGTCGGCCGTCTGGTCGGTCTGGGTGGAAATCACGCCGCCGGTGATCGTTGCATCAATGGTTCCGTTGCTCATCACCGTGTCATGACGGGTGCCCGCGGGCTGAGCCCAGGCCGCGGGCCCGGTGGGTGTGGATCCGGTGACGTTACGAATCGAGTAATTGGGCGTGGTCCCGTCGGTCAATCCCGCGGGCGCCTGGTAGTTGGTGAAGACCCCCGGCGGAGGACCGGGGTTCGGTGGCGTGACTCCGTAGGCAGGCGCGGGGGGCAGGCTGCCGTCGCCGCCGTAAGGCGCGACGCTTGCCGCCAGCACGGCGTCGATCAGCGACCCGTTGATGACGAAGTTGGTGATGGCGCCGTTGGCCTGATACAGCCCCTGGTTGGGGGTTGACCCGATCGCGGGCCCTCTGACCTTGCCGGCGATGATGCGTGTGGGATAGCCCGAGGTATCACCCGTCGGGAAGCCGGACTTGACGTCACCGCCGATGGTCAGGTTGGTGATGGTCGTGCCGGCGTCGATCTCGGAATTATAGATCGCCGTGGTGCCGTCGGCCCCGACCGAGCCCAAGGTCGATCCCGTCCCCTGACCGTCGATCGCCAGCCCCGCGGTGATCCAGCTCCGGAAGATGCCGTGGGGTATATCGATTTGGGTGAGATTCTTGCCTACGTTGATGTTTGCGGACTGAAGGCCCCCCTCGTTGCTGGACCCGCCGAGGATGGTCAGCCCGTTCAAGTTCAATCCCACGCCCAAGTCCACGGCGCTGGGAGAACCCTGCCCCTGGAACACGCCCGACACGGTCAGCCCGTCGAGATCGCCACCCACGACGATGCCGCCCGCCGACGGGCCGACGATCACATTCCCCGACACCGCCAGACCGGCGAGGTTGCGGCCCACGTCGAGCTGGCCGCCGGAGTTGAGGATCAGCGAACCATCCACGGTGATCGAGCCAGCCTGATCGCGGCCGACCGAGAACAGGCCGTTCTGGGTCAACGTGAAGTTGCCGCCGACCACGATGGGCGAGAGCGAGTCACGGCCGATCATGAACTGTCCGCCGTTGATCACCAGAGAGCCGACCGTCATGGCTGGGGTTGATGTCCCACTACCAGACTGCTGGGCGATGGCGCTGTTGAGATCGCCGCCAATCAATACATGGCCGCTAGGCCCTAGATCAATTGCACCCACGCTCATCGACCCGACGTCACCGCTCACATTGATTTGAGCCCCGGGACCCAGAACTCCGAAACTCATCGTACTGACCGATGATGCCAAGGGCGTCATCGCCCCGTTCAGCTCGGCGGACGGGGCGTCGATACTGCCGATCTGGCCCGAATTGATGTCGAGATTGCGGATCTGGATCATACCCCCTACCCGGTGATAGCGAGGCCGGATCAGGCTGATCGTCAG
>JBMFUH010000765.1:0-3913 GCA_049966735.1 Isosphaeraceae bacterium | reverse complement strand
GCGGCCCGATATGAGGAAAACCGGGATGCGCCACTGGATGAAGAACCCAGCTTCAGGCCGCTTCAGCTTGCGTACCGTGTCAGCCTGCGTTCGTCTTTCTGCCGGCTGGTCTACGAGCTGGTGAGCAAGAACCGGCTGGACAGTCCACCGTCTCTCCAGGGACGGCATCAGCTCATCGATCCGCCGCTTTGCAGCCCATCCGAGTCGGCCGAGGTCCTCGCTGACTTCGCCGCCCGGCTTGAGGCGCTGGTCGGCTACTGCGAGCGAATCGGCACCTTGCCCATCCTGATCATTCCTCCCGCCAACGAGGCCGATTATGAACCCAGCCGCTCGACGTTGCCGGCCACCGTCCCGGCCGAAGAGCGCGATCGGCTCGTCCGCATGTTCGCTGAGGCACGTGCGGCCGAGACGACTGTTCCTGCCCAGAGCCAGGCAGTCTATCGCGAAATCCTCAGCCGCCATCCTTCCTTCGCCGAGGCTCATTACCGGCTCGGCCGGCTGCTCCTTGCTGAAAACCGGATCGACGAGGCGCGCGAGCACTTCAGTCAAGCGCTCGAGAACGATGGGCTGCCCATCCGCTGCCAGGCCCCGTTCCGCGAGGTTTACAGGCAGGTTGTCGCCCGACATCCTGGGTGTGTCTTGATCGACGGCCGGGCCGAGCTGATGCGGGCCAGCCCGATCGGGCTGCTGGACGACCACGTGATGGAAGACACGCACCACCCGAACCTGAAAGGCCATGTGGAGCTGGCTGGGGCCGTCTTGAGAGAGCTGATGGAGCGCGGGGTATTGGGCAGCGGCCTACAACTTCCCTTGCCGCTCGATCCAGCCGACTGTCGCGACCATTTCCAGCTCAACGCCGAGCGTCTCGCCAACGCCTGCGAACGAACCAGCGTCCACTACGAGCGTGTATCGGGGTATCGATACGATCCAACAGAACGCCAGAGGAAGTCACGTCTGTTTGCCGAGGCAGCTCGCAAGCTTCGCGCAGGCGCGGCACCCCTTGAGTCCTTGGTTCCTGGTCCCCGGTCACTGCCCCGAAGGACCAAGGACGGCGAGCGGAGCGAGCGAAAGGACTAAGTTCTTGTTTCGCACTTTCAGGAGGGGGGCAACTGTTCAAAGAAACAGGCTAAGGACAGCTCGGAATTTGCTCAACTTGCCAGTCCTGGAGTTCCACCATCGCACCTCGACCCAGAAAATGGACGACGGCTACGAAATGATCCTTCTTGCCCCGGCGAATCACGATCCCTTCCATTCCGGTGAGCGGACCCGTGGTGATTCTGACCTTGGCCCCTACCGGCACCGACGGCTCTGCCTGGACGGGCAGCCCCGAACTGAGCATCGCCTGGATCTGTCTGAGGTCGTGCTCGATCGCGGCCTGATCGTTGATGTCCAGAACGGTGACCAGCCGGTCGCCCCTGAAGGCATCGAGCCGATCGTTGGAATCACCGTGGAGAAAAAGGTAACCAGGGAAAAGGGGAATCACCGAGCGGATCTTCCGGCCCTGGGGCGTCCGATCTTCCTTGATCACCTGAGGAAGGTAGAATGTGAATTGTAGCTTGCGGAGTTCCCGTGCGGTCGCCTTTTCCTGGCGTGGCTTGGTGTGCAAACACCACCACACTGCCTGCGGTTTCCGTCCCGTGCCCGGCATCGAGTCGTCCCAGATCTCAGGCGGGTAGAAATCGGGTTCAGCCGGCAAGATCGGCATACGTGGCCTCGCTCGCTCTTGGGTGCTCGTGTCTGGTAAGGTCAACGGGCGCTGACCGAAGTCGGCGAAACCGCATTCTAAGCAACATCTCGCCGATTTCCAGTCTCTCGCCGTGAAGCGAGCGATCATCATGCGGAGTGCGCGGCGATGTCCCCCGAAGTGAATGCGAAGGGCGTTCTCAATCTGATCAAGCCTTCCGGGGTGACTTCCAGGGCGGTCGTGGACCGCGTGACGCGATTGCTCCCCCGGACCAAGGTGGGCCATGCTGGAACGCTCGATCCTTTGGCCTCCGGTGTTCTGATTGTTTGCCTGGGTGCGGCAACCCGGCTGGTGGAGCACGTTCAGCGCATGGGCAAGACCTATCGCGCGGTGATCCGGCTGGGAGCCCGAAGTGACACTCTGGACGCCGACGGCCAGGTCGAGGAACTAGACGATCCACGTATCCCCGCCGAGATTGAAATCCAGCAGGCCGTTGCCCGACAGGTGGGTCAGATTCTCCAGCGTCCCCCGCGGTTCTCGGCCCTCCGGATCAAGGGCCAGCGCGCCTATGACCTGGCTCGCTCCGGTCGTGAGGTCACGCTCGCGCCTCGGCCCGTGAGAATCGACCGGATCGAAATCGTGAACTATCACTGGCCTCATCTTGAGCTGGAGATCGATTGCGGCGGAGGGACGTACATTCGATCGATCGCTCGAGATCTGGGTGCGGAACTCGGCTGCGGCGGCCTGATCGAAACACTGGTCCGCACTCGGATTGGCAACTTTCGAATCGAAGACGGGGTCGACTCATCGAGTCTGACGCGGACCACCCTGGCAGCGTATCTCCATCCACTGATTGCCGCGGTGCCCGACCTGCCGACCCTCAACCTGGATGCCGGCCAGGTCGCGGCCGTTGCTCAGGGGCGCGTCCTCAACGCCGATAGTCTCAGGCTAGAGCGCGTTCCTGAGGGCGAGATCGCCTTACTCGACAATGCAGGCCAGCTTGCCGCCCTGGCCCGCGGCGACCCGTCCCAGAATACGATACACCCCTTCAAGGTCTTCGTGTGATCGGGTTCTCCGAAAGGCCCGTCACCGATCGAACCCAGGAGCGGCCCAGCGTGTCCGGAAAGAAGCAAGGCGGGAACAGTAGGTGGTTCTCGCTGGTTCGTTGACGTGAGTTCAGAATCGACATAGAATTACAGCGTGCTGGCCGATTCCGGAACACTCACTTCTCTCATTGGAAACGAGGTCAATACTCCCCTTGATCGATCTCAAACGCACCGAGCGTTCAGGACGTCGCGAACGTGCCATCCTCGTCGGAGTGATTCTCCCCGATCATGACGCGCTCATCGACGACCCGCTGGATGAGATTCGCGGACTGGCCAAGACGGCCGGCCTCCACGTCACCGGCGCCCTCCTCCAGAAACGGCAGGAGGTCGACATCGCCACCTACATCGGCTCGGGTAAGGTCGAAGAGCTGCGGGAGCTGGTGGAAGCTCACGAAGCCGACGTCGTCGTCTTCGACAACGATCTCGGCCCCGCCCAGACCCGAAACCTTGAGCGAGCGCTTGAGATCAAGGTGGTTGACCGCACCGAGGTGATTCTTGATATCTTCGCCACCCACGCGAGGACTCACGAGGCCCACCTCCAGGTTGAGCTGGCCCAGCTCGAGTACGCCATGCCCCGCCTCAAGCGGATGTGGACCCATCTCTCGCGCTACAAGGGAGGAATTGGGTTCCGTGGTCCTGGCGAGAAGCAGCTCGAGGAAGACCGCCGGCTGGTCGCGCACCGGATCCAGGAGCTGAAGGCCAAGCTCGCCAAGATCCAGGCGCGCAAGGAACGCGAGGTCGCCGGCCGGGCCGACATCCCGACCATCTCGCTCGTCGGTTACACGAACGCCGGCAAAAGCACGCTGATGAACGCCCTCACCGGCGCGGGGGTGTTGGTGGAAGATAAACTCTTCGCCACGCTCGACACCCGCACCCGCAAATGGCGGTTCCAGGGGGGCGGCCAGGCGCTCTTGTCGGATACGGTCGGGTTCATCCGCAACCTGCCCCATGCGCTCGTGGCCTCGTTCAAGGCAACTCTCGAAGAGGCCCGTCAAGCCGACCTGCTCCTGCATGTCGTCGATGCCTCCAGCCCTGAGGCGGAGAGCCAGGTGAAGGCCGTCATCGATGTCCTCTCCGAGCTGAGTCTGGAAGATCATCCCACGCTGCTGGTGCTGAACAAGGC
>JBMFUH010000764.1:0-3915 GCA_049966735.1 Isosphaeraceae bacterium | reverse complement strand
AGCGGACCCTACGATATTCAATGAGTGCGCAAGCCGACTGCAAACCGCTCTAGTATGTCACCCCTCAGTCCAGGGAGGCTCCGCCCTGGGGGGCGGGGTTTCACGTTGGTCGAGCTTCTTGTCGTCGTGGGCGTCATCGGTCTCTTGGCGGCAATCCTTCTCCCCGCGGTGCAGTCTGCCCGGGAGGCCGCTAGGCGTGCGCAGTGTGTCTCAAATCTCCGCCAGCTTGGGACGGCGCTTCAGTCCTACCACGCCACGCACAACATGTTTCCATCCTCCGCCCTTGCGAGGGGCCGCGGATGGTCCAGCAATTGTTTGTCCGAGCTGACGTTCCTTCTGCCCTGGATCGAGCAGCAACCGCTTTACGCATCGATCAATATGGACCTGGTCGACCTGGAAGCGCCCGACCGGCCCTCGGTGGAGAACCACACGTCCCGCCATACCTTGGTCGCGACCTTCTTGTGTCCCAGCGACACGGAGGCAGAGCACCGAAACTCTTACCGATTCAATCACGGCCGTTCCGGGGCGACTCGTCGCCTGTTCGACGGCCCATTCAGTCTCGGCGTCCTGCCGAGCGCCGCCAACATCACCGACGGGCTCTCGCGGACCGCGTTCGCGAGCGAACGAAACGGTGGCAGTTTCGTGAGGGGCTCTGAAGACCCCCGCCGGGACATCAAGTATGCGTTGGGCGGCCCCATTTTCAGCTCCGACGCGCAATTCATTCCATACTGCCTGTCGGACGAGGCGGTCGCGTGGATGAACCGCGCTGGCCGGTACTGGTTCTACTCGGGCCTCTCCTACACGCAGTACAACCACAACGGGACGCCGAACGACCGCCGGCCTACGTGTCAGGGAAGCAGAGATGGCACCTGGCCTCAGGTTGGGCTGTGCCCTCCTCGGTCTTTCCACCCTGGCGGAGTGAACGTACTCCTTGGCGACGGGCATGTGGAGTCAGTCCTGGATAGCGTGGCGCTGCCCGTCTGGCTGGCTCTTGGTACCTTCGCGGCAAACGACTGACAGGATGCATGCTGCCCCGCCGAAGGCCCCGGCTGATTGCAACGTTCCTCGCGCTAACCGCGAAATACCCATCGTGCTGGCTTCTGGCAAAGGAGAATGCAAGATGACGCGCCCAGGTATGAGGTCTGGAATCGTGATCTTTTCCCTCGCGCTCGCGACAATGGTAACGACCGCGGCCCTGGTCATGTCCTCCGCGCCCTGCGGTCCCGGCTGGACTGATGCTTGCAGGTGGTCCACGGGTAACCCGTGCCCGAGCAGCAGCCAGTGCATCGCGCTCCCTTGGGGCGAATGCTGCAACACGATCACGGACACTCTTGCCAACTATGAAAAGGACACCACGCTCCTCATTGGGGACTACTACCGCTGCAGCCAGACACAAAGCTCCACGGGCGCCTGCGACGAGACGCTCAAGACGTGTGCCAACACCACGTTATACAAGGACGGGCTTTGCCTACTGTCGTGCAAGTACACCGGAATCTACCAAGAATGCAACGCCAATCCGTTGGCGCAGATCTGTGGGGACCCATGGCCGGTCCGCACGTTCGGGAAGCTGACAAAGCTGGTGCTATGGGCGATGGGCCGCTAGGCGGTTCGCCATCGCGCTTGCGCTGGCTCGCCGTACGCCGCGGAGAATGCCGCGCCGGGTCCTTGCCCGGACGGGCACCGCCCGGCGAGAGCCTTGCGCGCCATGGGAGGTCCTGACATGCTATTGCTCGTTGCTCTGGGCGGCCTGGTCCTCGCAGGGCCTGGTCCCCTCGACGCCTTCAACGCGAATCACGCCGCCATCAAGGCCAGAGTGAAGTTTACACATGAAGCGGGCCCCATTCGCTCCGATGTGCTCACGTCCGGCGACATCTGGAAGCCCGGAGATCATGGCCTTCGCAAAGACCCCATGATGAGCGTTGTCGGGAGATGGGAATGCGATGGCAGGGCGGATCACACGGTCTGCAGACCTACTCCGGAGGCCGCGGTGTTGCTCAAGGCAACGACCTCGCCGGACGGGCGCCACAGGCTGGGAAGGCCTCCAATTGAGGTCTTGACGGATGGGGAGCTGACAGCCTTTCTGGTCCTCGAAGGAAGGGATCGTGTCATCCAGGCAACCCGCGGCGAGGAAGCTGGCCGCCTCGACTTCGGACCGTTCCACTATTTCCTGAATCACTTCCCCGACATCATTAAGAGCCAGTTTGCCGGCTCAACACTAACCCGCGGCGTGGCCACACGGGATGGACACCCCTGTGAAGTCGAGGTCTATCGGATCACCAAGGAGAAGCTCTGGGCGCAGCTCGAGATCTCGTATGACCCCTCGATCGGCTACCTACCACGCTTCGCCAGGATCATCTCGTACGACCCCGGGGCGGCGGCTGGCGGGAGGGCGTACGTGGGGGAGATGTACCTGACCAGGACCCAAGCTTGCTCGTCCGGGGGTTTCGTCCCGCTGGAGTGGACCACCGTCAACATAGATATTGACGGCTTCGACCGCTCTTACCCCGACTACTCCTATGCTACCGTCCTGAAGCCCCCGGGACGAGAAGTCTACTGCTGGCACCACGACACCACGTCGTTTCAGGATGCGCCGAAGCTCCATGATATCTGCATGGACGAGCTAGACGGGGTCGTCGGCCTCCAGGGCGTCGGCGGATTCGTTCCAATTAAAGGTCTCCACAGGGACCTGTCGCTCACCGGAATCAAGCGCTTGCTTGGTTCGAGGCTCACCGAGAGGAGGTTGACGGTGCTTCCCAACATCGACGCGGCCGAGCTGAGTGAACCGCTCAGCCGTTCTCGGCGCGGTGCGTGGATCGCACCCGTTGTGCTTGGAGCGCTTGCCATCCTTGCCCTTTTTCTCGCGCGCCGGCGCCGTGCGATGGGGCTCCTTTTCCTCCTGGCCCTGGCCTCGTCTCCGGGATGCGGCACGACAACCCGGCCGATCATGCACCTCACCGGCGCGTTCACTCCCACGCGGCTTATTTACGACCCGAGACAACCGGCGATTCCGCTGTCCCTCACGATTCGCAACGAAGGAAACGTCTCCCTCAAGATCTTCGACTTGAACTCGGGTTGCACGTGTCGGGAGGTTGACCGCAAAAGCTTTCCCCGACAGCTTGCTCCGGGCGCCAACATGTCCGTGGGCATGAGGATCCTGACCGGGGGGCGCTTCGAGGAAGAGGCGTTCCACTTCACGTTATCTACCGATCAGGGAGCGATCGGCCTTACGGCGAGGCTGTACGCGCTCCCCTCGCACCAGTTCAACCCCGCGAGCGTGACCCCCAACGCCCTCGTCGGGGACGAGTCGGGGGGTTTCGAACTCGTTCACCGGGAAGTGTTCCCACGGGACAAGCGGCGAGCCGCTCGATGGATCCTCGTTCCACCGGCCCTCACGGCCACGCAGATCGGGAGCCGAGCCGGGAGGGTCGCCGGCGCCCCGGAGTTTGCCTACGAAGACACGACCTACAAGGTGAAGATCGTGGATCCGTCTTTCGGCCTACACAGGGAGGAGCTGGTCGTCAAGGAGGAGGGGGACAAGACCCTGGCCACCGCCCCGGTTGTGTGGGAGCGGGTGGAATACCTCTCAACCTCGCCTCGGCGGGTGTACCTCTCGTCGGCGCCCCAGCGTGTCTTCCTGCGCTGTCCCGATTTGTCTGTCGAGCTCACTCGGGTCCGCGGCGAAGTGCCAGGAGTTAAGGCGGTGATCAGCTCAACCCGAGAAGTGACGCTCGCCCTGACGAAGCAAGCGCCCCCCGTGATCGACGGTGCGGTTGAGATCGAAACGACGGCCAAGGGCCGCCCACCACTGCGCATTCCGGTCGTCCGGTACTCGCCGCCCCCGAGACGGGTTGACGCTGGGTCGCCCAGGTCCTGATCACCGGTCGGCTGCCGGTGCTCTCGACGCGGCACCCTAAC
>JBMFUH010000763.1:0-3923 GCA_049966735.1 Isosphaeraceae bacterium | reverse complement strand
CATCTGACGTCTCATCGGAGGGGGCCGCGGAGCGAACCGCTCCGCCGACCCGCTCGATCTCCACAAAAGAGGCTATAGTATGATCAAGAAACTACTCCTTTCCCTCGTTGTGCTGGGCCTGGGTTCTCCGCTCAGCGCGGCCGACACGACGAAGATCGTCCTCGTCGCCGGTCATCCCAGCCACGGTCCCGGCGACCACGAATTCAACGCCGGCTGCAAGCTGCTTTGCAAGTGCCTGGCGCAGGTGCCGGGAATCGAGCCGGTCGTGGTCACGGGCGGATGGCCCAAGGACGAATCGGTCTTCGAGGGAGCCAGGGCGTTGATCTTCTTCATGGACGGCGGCGGCGGCCACCCGATGATCCGGGGCGATCACCTCCAGAAGCTCCAGAAACTCGTGGACAAAGGGGTCGGCATCGCCTGCCTGCACTACGCCGTCGAGGTGCCCAAGGGAACGCCCGGCAACAAGTTCCTGGACTGGATCGGCGGCTATTACGAGACGGGATACTCGACCAACCCGATCTGGTCAGCCGACATCAAAGCGCTCCCCACGCACCCCATCACCGCCGGCGTGAAGCCCTTCGCCATCTCCGACGAGTGGTATTTCAACATCCGCTTTCGTCCCGAGATGAAGGGGGTGACGCCGATCTTGATCGCCAAGCCCGACGACCGCACGCGGCAAGGGGTTTCCTCCTCGCCTCGGGGACCGTACCGGCACATTCTCGCAGCCAAGGGACGCGACGAGGTGCTGGCCTGGGCGGTCGAGCGCGAGGATGGCGGCAAGGGCTTCGGCTTCACGGGGGGCCACTATCACAAGAACTGGGGCAACCCAAACTTCCGCAAGCTGGTCCTCAACGCCATCCTCTGGACGGCCGGCGTCGACGTCCCTGCCGGCGGCGTCGACAGCCACGTCACGGCCGAAGAGCTGAAGCAGAACCTTGATCCCAAATGATCGAGTCCACGTGGGACAAGATTCCAATCTTGTCGAAGCTTTTCTGCAGAATGTCACGATTGGTATCGTGTCCCACAACAGATGACGAGCCAGCGATGGGCGCGACCGGCACGCAATAGCGTGCCCGACGAGGACCCTCAACTCTTTCTTACTCCGAATTGACGAAAGGCGGACCGGCCAGCCGCCGGATGCTGCCGAAGAACTCGGCGTAGAGCGGCCGCAATCGATCCGGATGCCAGCGCAAGGCTTCCTGCCTCGCCAGGCGGCTTTGCTCCTCGTAAAACGCCCGATCGTCCCAGAGCCGGATCACGGCCTGGACCCAGGGCTCGACCTCCTCGGGCGGGGGCACGATCTTCGTGGCCGGCGTGAGCCGATCGGGCAGCGGCAGGCAGACCCCCGCGCCGCCCAGCGTTTCCGGGATGCCGCCTCGGTTGGAGCCGATCACGGGAATGCCGTTGATCATCGCCTCGATGGCCACCAGCGGCTGGTTCTCCCACCAGAGCGAGGGCAAAAGCGCGACCCGCGTCCGCCGCCAGAAGTGGCGCGGGTCGGGCGTGTTGGTGTTGATCTGCACGTTGACCTTCACGTCCTTCCCCAGCCCGCACTCGACCAGGTTCTTCCGCGTGCCCCGGCTCTCGACCACCAAGAGCGGGATGTCGGGCCTGCGCCGGGCTAGCTCGTGGGCGATCGCGACGAACGGGTACACGCCCTTCTCCGGCAGCGGGTTGACGAACGTCACGAAGCGCGGCTCTCGATCCGGAACCGTCACCCGATCCCCGTCGACGGGGTTGGGCAATGGCTGGCAGATCAGGCCCAGGCGCTCTCGGTAGTACCGGCAGGCGAACTCGGACGGGGCAATGCAGTAATCGACGCCGCGAAACGCCGCCAGGCCGGTGTAGGCGAAGTTGTGCAGCGCGAACACGACGGCAGTGCCGTGCGCCCTGGCCAGTGCGATCATGCCTTGCGTGATCGGGTCGCCGCCGTAGGTGAGCAGAACATCGGGCCTGACATCCTGGAGGAACGTCGCGAAGAAATCGAGCGCGACGCGCGCCTCGTCGATCTGCTCCGGGTTCTGCCTGCTGGACTGGAGCCGGACGATGGTGATCGGCACCGGGCCGCGTCGCGTGCAGAGCAGCCGCGCGTGTCCGGAAGGGCAAACCGACGGCCGAACTTTGAGTGGCTCACCCGATCCGACGATGATCTTCTCCAGCGAGGTGTCCTCGTGGAAATCAAGCCTGGACGCACAGAACGCCTGGCACGCGAACCCAGCCGACGCGAGTGCCCGCAACACATCCAGCGAGGCCACCGCCGCGCCATTGGAGAAATCGACGATCGAATGCGCCGAGGCGAACAGCACCCGCCGCGACGGGTGGGACTGGAAGGCGAATGCCTCAGATTCGCTGTATGGCTCTCGGCTCGACTTGCTCATCGTGTGTGGTTCGTGCAGCAGTAGATCGACGTATCGGATGACGTTCACGATTTCGGGCGTAAAGTCGTCCGAGGACAGGAGCCGGACGGCAGATTACCTACTCCCGTCAATTTCCCAACTGACCTACCTGCGTCCCCCTTGGCACATCCCAGCAGATTAATTACCCATGCTCACAATATCGGACCTGCCCCGCTTTCCGTCCCCAAGAACTAATCGCGTCCCCCGTTTCCGCCCTCCTAAAGCTTCCCGGCGTACACTCCGCCTCCACGAAAAATTGTCAGCTCCGGGATGGCAGCCTTCAGGCTCGCGAGGCCCTTGTCCGTAGTTTTCGTATCTGTGACGTTGACGGCACGCAGGCTCGACAGCCCCTTCAAAGCCTCCAGGCCGGCATCAGTGATCGGCAGGTGTTCCAGGACCAGATTATCCAGCTTGCCCAACCCTCTGAGGTGCTTCAGTCCGGCGTCGGTAACTCGTGTCCCGCTGATGTTCAGTGTTCTCAGGTCCCGCTTATCTTCTATAAACGCCAGGCCCGCGTCGCCCACGCGGGTGTTGCATAGGTATAGGGCCACGAGATGTCTCATGTCGCGCAGGTTGGCCATCGACGCGTCAGTGATGGGGCTGTCGCCGATGTTCAGGCTTGTCAGATTCACCAGGCCAGCTAAGTGAGCCGCCCCGGCATCGGTGACGCCGCTGGGGAGCATCAGGTCAGACAGGTGCGCCAGGCCCTTCAGGTGCTTCAGCCCCTCGCTGGTGACGCGGGTATAGGTGAGGTTCAGCCTCTCCAGTCTGGTCAGCCGGCGGACCACGGCAAGCCCGGAGTCGGTCACGCGGGTCAGGCCGATCTCCAGCCAGCGGAGCCTGCTCAAGCCCCCGATGCTCTTCAGCCCCTCGTCTCCAATGGCAGTAGCGCCTAACGTCAAGGTCTCGAGGTTAACCAGGCGGGGCAGATGCCGCATGCCACGATCCGTCAACGTGGATCTATCCATGTTCAACTGCCTGAGTCGCGTCAGCCCCGCCACGTGAACCAGCGCGGCATCTACCCCTTTGAAGTCCTTAAGGTCCAGTCTCTGCAAGTGGGGAAAGTTCTTCAGGCATTTCAGTCCGGCTCCGTTCGCCCCGGCCCGGTCCAAGGCCACGTAAACGACGGGCCTGCCGGGAAGGGCCGGATCATAGTCAACGAGGCCCCCCAGGCCCATGACGATGTGGATCGCCTGACGCTCTAGCGTCTTGGTCTGGGGAGGCGCGTCTAGCATTACCAGGGCGCAAAAGATCAGTAGCATGGCGTACCTCCCGTTGCCTGATTTGGTGTGTCTGCCTTCCCCTTTCGAACGCGCACCCACGTCGCTAGCCCGTGGAAATCGGAGCATGACCCCAGTGCGCTCTGATACGCGCTCTCCTGTGTCGTGAGCACCACCGCAACCGCCTCGCAGAGCTTCAGTCGCGTCGCGAGTTGCTCCCCCGACTCCGGGTCGCTCGCCGAGATGACGACAACCCTAGGAGCTTGTCTGAATAACACTACCGCGATTCACCCACCAGTCCATTCAA
>JBMFUH010000762.1:0-3948 GCA_049966735.1 Isosphaeraceae bacterium | reverse complement strand
ACCTGGGAAAGTGGCGTAAGGCCTCCAAAAAACGAACCGCGTCTTACACCCGCCGCTTCCCCGCTTCCGGCCCGGCGCTGGAGCCTCGAACGGTGTCTCGTCGGGTGATAGACTGCCCGCAATGGGAATGGCAAGGGATGCACGCGACACACGAATGGCCGTTTCCCGGTTTCGGCATTGCATGCCGACTCATCGAGGACAACGAACATGTCGAAGCGGAACGAGAACCGATTGATGGCCGTCGCGCTCTTCGGCATCGCCTGCGCGATGCCGGCCGCGGGGGCAGACTGGCGCGCGGCGACAGTCACCGACACGCGACGAGTTCTCCGTGAAGAGACAGACATCTTCAACAAAAAGGTCTCCGGCGCAATCCGCGCTGCTCGCAACGAGTGGGAAAGCTTTCAAATCCTCATTCGATCGACGGTGCCGGTCCGGAGCCTGACGATCGACCCCGGCGACCTGACCGGGCCTCTGGGATCACGCTTGCCGGCCAGCGCGGCGCGGATCTATCGTCAGCATCAGTTCGAGATCACCACGGCCTCTGCCCGCAACAAGAGTTTCAAGGCCGGCTGGTATCCCGACGCGCTCATCCCGCTGCGCCATCCCACCACCGGCGCCTTGCTCTCCGGCGCGCGGTTCGCCGCGGTTCCGTTCGATCTGCCGGCCGACCAGACTCACGGGTTTCTCGTCGATCTGCACATTCCGGCCGACGCGCGTCCAGGGGATTACCACGGCGTTTACCGGGTCAAGGGCGAACGCCAGGACGCGATCGAGATCCCAGTCTCGCTTCGAGTCTGGAATTTCGTTTTACCCGACACGCCGACGCTCCAGGCAGCGCTGGGATCGCCGACTGGTCGAATGCGACAGTATTATCGCCGACGAAACTTCAAGGATTTAAATCAGCAACCCGTCAACTGGGACGCAGTCGAAGAGCAATGCGCCCAGCTCGTTGCCGAGCACCGGATCAATGCCACGCCGAGCCGGTTGCCCGAGCCGGTCGCCGGCCTCGACGGTTCATTTCAGATTGTGCCGGAGCAGGTGAAGGCCTTGCAGTCGTTCATCGACCGGTATCACGTCAATGCCCTCCAGTTGCCTCATCCGGACAATATTGTGAAGGGCCCGGAGCGGCAGCGCGGTCGCTTGCAGGCCTGGCTCAATGCCTGGGATCGTGCCATCGAAGCGGTCGGGCGTCCGTCGGTCGTCTTCTATTTCTATCTGCGCGACGAGCCCAACGACGAGGCCGCATATCGGTATGTTCAAACCTGGGGCCGAGCGATCCGCCAGACGGGCACACGGGTGAAGGTGATGGTTGTCGAGCAGCCGCAAACCCAGGACGAGGGATGGGGCAACCTGCATGGAGCGGTCGACATCTGGTGTCCCCTATTTTGCCTGTTCG
The DNA here is from genome assembly GCA_049966735.1 of Isosphaeraceae bacterium. Lineage (GTDB taxonomy): Bacteria > Planctomycetota > Planctomycetia > Isosphaerales > Isosphaeraceae > Aquisphaera. The sequence continues at coordinate 2,552 of JBMFUH010000762.1, read as the reverse complement.
AACCGAAGCCGGCGGAGGAGCGGCGGGCCGCGGGTGAGAGCATCTGGACCTACACGGCCCTCTGTCAGGGCAAGACCATGACCCCCTGGTGGCAGACCGACTTCCCGCTCTTGCACTACCGGGTTCCGTCGTGGATCGCCTGGCGCTATCATATTCGCGGCCTGCTCTACTGGGGCGGGATGTCGTACTGGAACGATGTCGACGACCCCTGGATCGACGCCGGAACCTATCGGCCCGGAAAGCGGCGCGGAGGCCCCGTGTACAACGGAGAGGGCAGCCTGGTCTATCCCGCCCGCGCCGTCGGTTACGATGGCATTGTGCCCAGCTTGCGGCTGAAGGCGCTGCGCGATTCGATCGAGGATTATGAATATCTCTGCATCATGGATCGCCTGGGCCAGCGAGAGACGGCGTTGAAGGAGGTTCTTCCTCTCGCCGGCTCCTGGACGCGCTGGACCGACGACCCAGCCGCGTTCGCGCAGGCCCGCAAGCGGCTGGCCGAGGCGATTGAGCATGCAAAGTGAGCGGCTCAGGACAGCTCATCCACCGTCTCGGGACGGTGATGGAGCTCGAAGGCGTCGTCTTCGGGCAGGTACCCCAGGATCTCGGCGCTGTCGGTGAGGTCCCAGCGGGTTCCGCGGTTGCGCGAAACGCCGTTGACCACCACGAACGAGGCATCCTCGATCTCGGCTTCCACGGCCGCATCAAAGAGTTGGACGAGGTCGTGGTTGGAGAGCCACATTTTCTTGGCCCAATCGTCGGGCAAGGTCTCGGGGCGATTTCTGCCCTCCTGGACCCAGCCGATCCGCAGCGCGATGAACGTGAGGTCGAAGGCCTGCGCCAGGCTTTTCCCCAGCCGCTCTCCCACCAGCTTGAACATGCCGTACGGGTTGCCGGGCCGAGGCGGTAGGTTGACCTTGATCGTGTCGTCGCCCGCGTCCTTGTACTCGCCCATCACATGGTTGGAGCTGGCGAAGACAATCCGATCCACGCCCGCCAGTGCCGCGGCGTTGAAGACGTTGGCCATCGCGTCGAGATTGGGCTGAATCAGCTCGTCCAGGTCGCAACGTTCATCAGAGTTGGCGGCCAGGTGCACGACCGTGTCCACGCCGTGGAAGTGGGTGATCCATTCCTCGTCGAAGACGCTCAGGTCGGCCTTGAACACGTCCTCGTCGTGTTCTCCGGGGTTGGCGTCGAGCAGAATCAGGTCGTAGACGTCTTCCCACGCGGCGCGCAGCTTGCGGCCGATGTTGCCGCAGGCGCCGGTGATCAGCACGACCCGGGGCTCGCTGTCGACGTCGAAATCTTCCTCGTCCTCCGGAGACTCTTCGTTTTCGTCGAAATCGTCATCATCGTCAGGGTCGACGATCGGCAGTTCTCCCTCGGGAGTGCGGCGGGCGTGAGACATTCCCCCCTCCTCTTCGTCTGCGGCGGTCCAGTCGGGACGCATGGCTTCAGTCCTTTCGGCTCGAAGCAAGAAGGCAATGGCGCGAGAAAGCTCGCGCGGCCCGGACAAGGTTACTACTTTACCATCTTTTCAGGGAGACGGCAGGATTCTCCTGCCGGGGTGGAATCAGGGAAACGCGCCGTGAGATCCACCCATGTCATCGAGCACCTTGTCAATCGCCTCGAGGAAGAAGAAATCTCCCCACATGACCGACTCATCAACGCCCAGTTTTTTATGGAAGTGGTACACACCATGCTTCAGCATGCCCTCCCAATCCGGATCGTTCCAGGCGGTGTAATGGTCCGAGCAGAGCGAATCGAGAATCGTCAATGCACCTGCGCGATAGCGCCCGGCGGCGGATGCGTCGAAGGGCTCGGTCAGCCTGGCCAGGTTCCACAAGCCGGAGGCGGCGATGGCCGCGGCCGAGCTGTCGTCGATCCGGTCGGGCCCTTCCGCCACGTCGAAGTCCCAGGGGGGAATCAGGCTGTCCGGGCAGCGAGCCAGGTAATAATCGGCGTTGCGCCTGGCCACGGCCAGGTCGGCCGGATCATTCGTGAACGTGAAGACCGTGCCGAAGCCATAAAGCGACCAGGCCAGGCCGCGAGTCCAGGCCGAGTTCGGCCGCAGCCCTTGCTGCGTCGACTGGCGCAGGAACGCGCCAGTCTGGAGGTCGAAGATTCCCTCGTGCGCGGTCGAGCCGTCGTCGCGCACCAGCGTCCGCGCGGTCGTCCGGCAGTGATTGACGGCCAGATCGAAGAGCGCGGAGTCGTCAGTCTCCCGCGCCGCCCAGAAGATCAGGGGCACGTTCATCATGATGTCGATGAACAGGCTCTCCGGCGCCACGAACGAGCAGAGGTACTTCCCCTGGGGATTGTACCGGAGGGCCAGGGTCTTGCCGGCCTGGATCAGCACTTGCCGGAGGTGCTCCTCGCCCGTCTCCGAGTACCAGGGCAGGTAGGTGTTCAGGAAGATGAAGCCAAGGTCGTGGACGTTGCGGTCGTGTTGACGGTGCTCGAGTAAGCGTGAGTAGTGCTCGGCCGTTTTCCGCCACCAGGGGTCGCCCGTTCGTCCGGCCAGGAGCCACATCATTCCCGTGTGAAACCCCGCG
>JBMFUH010000761.1:0-3952 GCA_049966735.1 Isosphaeraceae bacterium | reverse complement strand
CGGCACATTGACGTATGACCTGATGGTCGGCAATAGCCCCGGCAAGGCGGCACGGACGGCGATTGTCTGGGGTGTGATTCTGATGACCTGCGGCTACCTGCTGAATTGCCTGGGCACCCTCTACGACACCGATAAGGGGAGCGTGCCACTGCTGGAAAAAACGCATATCGCCGCGTCACCGGTGATTCCGCCGTTCGCCAACATCCAGGCGAGGTCGTTGGAATCGCTCCTGGCCACGCCGCCGTTCGTCCCGCCCCCCTCGTTGGAGATCCGGCCGCACAACTACTGGACCATGAACAAGCAGAAGATGGTCAGCCTCCCCTTCACCCTGTTCGCTTCCGGCTACTCGCTGGGCGTCTACGCGCTGTTCATTCTCCTCTGCGACATCGGCGGGATGCAAATCGGCCTCTTCCGGACCCTGGGCATGAATCCGCTGGCGGCGTACATCATCCACGAGGTCGTCGAGGGAGCCGTTCACGCGGTCGTGCCGGGCGATTCTCCTCTCTGGTACTGCCTGCTGGGGCTGGCCGTCTTCTTCGTGATCAGCTACAGCTTCGTCCGCTACCTCGAAAGACACAACTTCTATTTGAGGCTGTGAACCCGGATGACGAGTCTGGGCCCGAGGCAGCGACTCGTGCGGCGAATCGCGATCGATGCGACGCTCTTCATCCCGCTCTGCACCGTCATCGAGTACAGGGGATTGGAAGCCCCACTCTCGATGTACGCGATCGACCGCACGATCGATCTGCCTTCGATGCCCCTCATTCGGCTGAAGGCTCCATGAAGCGGCGGACCATGACGGGTGGCTGGCCTTCGCGCAGGTTGTACTGGCGATCCACCTTCAGTTCCGCGTGGCGATCAACGTATCCGGAAGGCCAGCGAATCTCGACAGAATCCAACCTCGTCGCATCGCCCAGCCCGAAATAATGGGTAGCGTGTGGAAGTGAGACACTGTCGAATCACGTTTACTCCCGTCTTCAGGCGACCGAGGTGGCCGATGATCCGAGTTCTGGGAGGGCCAAAGCGGCTCCGCGACGGCTTGACGCGCCGCGATCTCCTGCACGTCGGCTCGCTCGGGATGCTCGGGCTCTCGGGCATCAGCCTGCTGCCGCCGGCTCGGGCCGACGCGTCGCCCACCGCCGGTCTGCCCCACTTCGGCCAGGCGAAGTCGTGCATCCTGCTTTTCCTGTACGGCTCGCCCAGCCAGATCGAGACGTTCGATCCCAAGCCCGATGCACCGGTCGAGATCCGGGGCGAACTGGGCTGCATTCCCTCGAGCGTTCCGGGCGTCAACATCCGCGAAGGCCTGCCCGATCTGGCGCGGGTGATGGACAAGGTCACGCTGATCCGCTCGGTCTCGCACCCCTACCCGATTCACGGCGTGGCTTATGCGACGACCGGCAACCCGGTCGTTCCCCTCGCGGCCGAGCTGAGCCCGCGCGACCCCTTGCACTGGCCGTTCATCGGCTCGGTTGTCGATCACGTCGACGGCACCCGGCAAGCTGGCCCTGGCGCGGGGCATCCGGTGGTTCCGCGGAACCTCGTCCTTCCCTGGGCCTTCAGCAGCCAGCGCGTCGGCGAGGTCCCCCGCGCGGGGCCGTACGGCGGCTTCCTGGGCCAGGCCTTTGACCCCATCAGCACCGAGTTCGTCGGCCAGGGGACGCGCAAGGCCACCAAGACGCTGCTCCAGAACACCTGGAACGACTACGAGCCGTACCGCGGAATCACGCCCGAGAGCTGGTTCCAGCTTGACTCGGTGTCTCGGCTCGGCAACGGGCTCACGCTCGACCGGCTTGACCGGCGCAGGTCGCTCCTGGACCAGATCGAGCAAGAGCGGCGCAAGGCCGACTCGGCTCAGCCAGAGAGCATCGATCGCAACCGCCGAATGGCCTTTCAATTGCTGGCCTCCGAGAAGCTGAGGCAAGCGTTTGACCTCGGTCTCGAGTCAACCGCGACGCGCGAGCTTTACGGCATGACACTTTTTGGCCCGGCGGCGCTCACGGCCCGGCGGCTGGTCGAGGCGGGCGGGCGGTTCGTCACGGTCTTCTGGGACGAATACGGCCTGGCGGGAACCGGCTGGGACACGCACTGGGACCACTTCCCGAGGTTGAAGGACGAGCTCTTGCCCGGGCTGGACCGAACGCTTTCGGGCCTGCTCAACGACCTGGATCGCCGGGGAATCCTCGACGAGACGCTGGTGGTCCTATGCGCGAGCACGGCCGGACGCCGAAGATCCAGTCCAACGTCAAGGGGGGCGGACGCGACCACTGGTCGCGGTGCTACTCGGTGGTGCTGGCAGGCGTTCGTGTAATAGCCGTCGGCGAACGCCAGGTAGGCCAAGGCCAGCTCGTTGACGGAGAGATCGCCCCGGGCCCGGACGCCGGAGCCGGGAGCTGTCGGCCGTTGGCGAGCCATTCGGCCAATAGCCGATCAATCCCACAGCCCGACTCCGCGCCGACTCGTATTGGCCGAGATCGATGTTCCGACCATCCAGCGTGAGAACAGCCTGACGTGATGGCCTGCGAAGACGGCAAAAGGGCATTCGAAGAGTGGATGAGGACATCGTCCAAACCTTCCAATCCGGTCGTCTACCGGCTTTCTTGGAGTCGTTTGGCCGCGCTATCCGCCATCGGGCAGGTCGCTAACTCCGCGGTCGGCAAGGTCTTACATTGAATGGGCAGAGTGAGAGTTGAACTCACGACACCAGGATTTTCAGTCCTGTGCTCTACCAACTGAGCTATCTGCCCAAACCTCCATGTCCGTAGGCCAGGATAGAGGAGGACCGCAAGCTTGTCAACAGCCACAACCCGGCAGCTCCGAGGAATGCACCTGGTCAGATTCGTCCAGGCGTGGGGCCTGGCCAGACGAGAGGCGTGATGCGGGAAAGGGCTGCAAGGGGACGGGCACGAGGAGGGCTTCGAGTGCGACGATTATCAGACCCAAGACGACGTGGCTCAACCTGGAACACACCTTGATGCCGATTCAGACAGCGTCGGCCGTGGCGGGACCATTGCGAGCCGACTGATTCTGGGCGAGAAAGCGCTCCAGGTTGAAGCGGGGCGGGATCTCGTAGGGGTCGGCCGTCGGTTCGACCCGTTCGATCCGATCGATGGGAACCAGAGTGACGGCGCAATGCCAGCTCGAACGGCCGACCAGGCACCAGCTTGTTCCGACCCTGGTCAATCGGTAGATGGCGATCTTCGTGGCCTGCGACTCCTCGCGCGACTGCTCCCGGACCCAAAGCCGTAACTGTTTCCGCTGGACGAGGGCGGCGAGAATCTCGTCATGGATCGACGCTTGCTTGGGAGCGGCCGAGGTGGCGGCGGGATGTTCGCCCAGAATCTCGGCGGCATCGAGAAACCTCGTCCGGAGCGGCTCGGGCAGGCTCTGGATCAGCTTGTCAACCGCCTGGATCGCAGCGCAGCGCAGCCCCAGATCATCGCCTTGATTCCAGTAGCGGCACAGCGTAAGCAGCGCTAGCACCTCTCGTTCCTCGAGGCGGGGAGGCTGAAGGAAGAGGCCGCGGGCAATCTCGTATCCCTGACGATCTGCCCGATAGTTCACGGTGATTCCCGCATCGGCCAGGATGGCGAGATCGCGGTAGACCGTACGGGTGCTCACCTCGCAAATCTCGGCCAGCCGCCGCGCATTGGGGCAGCGTCCGGCCTGGAGCAAGACGATCAGTTGCAAGAGCCTGGAAATAGGAAAACGATTGGCAGGTAGGGTGCGGGCCAGGCCGATGGCCTGTTTTTGCTGGTCGCTGGCTTTCTCCGACATCGCTGGTCCCACGAGACACCCCCTCCGGCCCACGCATTCTCAGGGGTGGACGGACCCCTTCCCCAACTTAATCTAGAACGGCGGGGCGAGGGGTGAGAACTGTCAAACTTCCCACTGACAACTAGAGCGGTTTGCAGTCGGCTTGCGCACTCATTGAATATCGTAGGGTCCGCTG
>JBMFUH010000760.1:0-3960 GCA_049966735.1 Isosphaeraceae bacterium | reverse complement strand
CCGGGATTGCTCGCGCCTCGCGAGAGCCTCCGCGAGGTCGTCGTGCGGATCACGGTGCGCGATTCCGACCGCCGGGCCGTGGAGCGGTTTTGTCGAGAGCTGGCGCCGCTGGTCACATCCGGTCCGCCGGGCATCGCCGGCTATGCGGCCGGGCGACCCATCGCCCGTCCGGCATTTGGGTACTGGCCAGCGCTCTTGCCTCGCGAGCTGGTCAGCCCCGCCGTCGAGATTTGCTCGGCGTCGAGCTGGTCCGCGAGGCCGCCCCAGACGCAATCTCAGACTTGCCACATCGGCGGGAACAAATGACAATGGAAACTGTTGAGCAAACCGTTCGCCTGGGAGACCTGGCACACGCCCGCAGCGGCGACAAGGGAAACACCGCCAACATCGGCGTGGTTGCCAGCGACGAGGCGAGCTTCAACTGGCTGCAAGTTCATCTCACTGAAGAAGTGGTCGCGGATTACCTCAAATCACTTGGTCACGGCACCGTTCGGCGCTATGAATTGCGAAATCTTCATGCGTTCAACTTCGTGATCGACAGGGCCTTATCCGGCGGGGCGAGCCGCTCGCTCCGGCTGGACACCCAGGGCAAGACGCTGGGGGTGGCGCTCCTGGAACTGCGGTTGCCCGCACCCCCGATGGAAGCCGGCCCGGGAAGGGCCTCCGCGGAGACCTTGAAATGAGCGACCTCCTGGTGGCGCGAGTTGATGACGGTCCGGTCGCCGTCCTCACCCTCAATCGTCCCGAGAAGCGCAATGCGATTTCCAGAAAACTGATGGCGGAGCTGGAGCGTCAGCTCGAGCAGGCCAGCCGCGATCCCAAGGTCCGCTCGGTGGTGCTGACCGGCGCGGGCAAGGTCTTCTGTGCTGGCATGGACCTGCGCGAGGCCGCGCGCGAGCGCGAGAGCGCGGAGCCGTCACAGTGCTGCGGGCCGTGCCCGTTGCCGCTGCGCGAGGCCGCGCGCGAGCGCGAGAGCGCGGAGGCCGAGCAGCACGCGGTGGACACACTCCAGGAAATGGCCGACCTGGTGCAGAAGCTGCACACCCTGCCGAAGCCGACGATCGCGGCCTTGAATGGAGACGCCCTCGCGGGGGGCGCGGGGTTGATGGCGGCCTGCGACTTCGCGATCGCGTCAAGCAAGGCGCGGATCGGCTACCCCGAGGTCCTGCGCGGCCTTGTCCCCGCGGTCGTGATGTACGATCTGACCCGGCTGCTGGGCGATCGCCGCGCCCGGCAGTTGCTCTTGACCGGGAGTCTGATCAGGGCGAGCGTGGCGCTGGAGTGGGGCCTGCTCAACCAGGTGACCGAGCCCGAGCAATGCCTCGCCGAGGCGATTCGCCGCGGTAAGGACATGGTTCGCGCCGGACCTCAAGCGATCGCGTCCATCAAACGGCTGCTGGACGAGACCGAGGGCCGTCCCAAAAGCCTGCGCGGGGTCGCTGCCGTCAGCGCGGCGATTCGCGTCTCGGAGGAGGCCCAGGAAGGGATCCAGGCCTTCCTCGATAAGCGGCCGCCCGCCTGGACCGAACCCAATCCCTAATTGTCCGATGGGGAGGTAACCGATGGCAACCTCCGAGGCCAACACGCTTCCCTGGATCTCCGGCCTGACGATCGGCCGGGCCTTTCAGAAGACCGTTTCAGCCGGGGGCGACCGCGACGCGCTCGTCTTCCCCAGGCTGCCGCTCCGCTGGTCGTGGCGTGAGCTGGATCGGCGCGTCGACCAGGTCGCCCGCGCCCTCCTGGCGCTGGGGATCGAACGCGGCGAGTACCTGGGAATCTGGTCGATGAACGCGCCGGAGTGGGTCGTGACGCAACTCGCGGCTGCCAGGATCGGCGCGGTGCTGGTCAACGTCAACCCGGGCTACCGTGGTCACGAGCTGGAAGACGCGCTCGTGCTGGCCGACGTAACGACGCTCGTGGTCGGTGCGCCGTTCAAGAGTTCGGATTTCGTCGGCATGGTCCACTCCGTTTGCCCCGAGGTGGCCGCGGCTGGCGACCGCAACTGGACCTCGGCGAAGCTGCCCCGGCTCAAGCGGCTGATCGCGCTGGGAACTTCGCCGGGGCCGGGCTGGATCCCCTGGAGCCAGCTCGAGTCGGGGAGGGTCAGATCGGCGGAGGAGCTGGAACGTCGCGAGTCGGAACTGTCCGGCAACGACGTCGTCAACATCCAGTTCACCTCGGGAACGACCGGGCTGCCCAAGGGGGCAATGCTCACTCATCGCAACTTGCTCATGAACGCATTTTACGTCGGAGAGCGACTGCGCTACACGGCGGACGATCGCGTCTGCGTTCCCGTGCCGTTCTATCATTGCTTCGGCTGCGTGCTCGGCACGCTCGTCTGTGTGGTCTACGGTTCGGCGATCGTCGTCCCGGCGCCGGCTCCCGATGCCGCGGCGACGCTCGCGGCGATCGAGGCGGAGCGCTGCACCTCGGTGTATGGCGTGCCGACGATGTACACCGCGCTGCTCCAGCATCCCGACTTCTCGAAGCGCGACCTCTCCACCCTGCGTACGGGCATCATGTCGGGCGCGCCGTGTCCTTTGCCCTTGATGCAGGAGGTCGTCGGCCGGTTGGGTATGCGCGAGATCTGCATTGGCTACGGCCAGACGGAAGCCTCGCCGATCATCACGTTCACCTCGGCCGACGACCCGCTCGAGGTCCGCTGCGCCACGGTGGGCCAGCCGCTACCGGGCATCGAGGTCAAGCTGGTTGATCCGGCCACGAAGGTCGAGCCGCCGGCCGATCAACCGGGCGAACTCTGCGCCCGCGGACACGATGTGATGGCCGGATACTACAAGAACCCGGAGGCGACGGCGCGGGCAATCGACCATGAGGGCTGGCTGCATACCGGCGACCTGGCCCGTCGCCGCGACGATGGAAACTACCGGATCGTCGGCCGGTTGAAGGAGATGATCAACCGAGGCGGCGAGAAGATCTACCCAGCCGAGGTTGAGGAATTCCTCCATCGTCACCCCGACATCGCCGACGTCGCCGTGGCTGGCCTGCCCGACGCGAAGTTCGGCGAGATCGTGGCCGCCTGGGTCGTGCCCCGAGCCGGCGTGTTACTCACGACCGAGGAAGTGAGGAACTTCTGCAAGGGTCAGATCACTCACTTCAAGGTTCCCGAGTACGTGGCAATCTCTGCCGCGCTCCCCCGCACCGTCACTGGCAAGGTGCGAAAGCACGTGCTCCGAGAGCAGGCCATCATTGAGCTGGGCCTGGAGAGCGTGGCGGCGATCGAAACGGCGTGAGTGGTTTGGTGGGCCTCATTTCCTCATTTCATCCGACCCACCCTACGGGCCCGGGGAGTGCGAGCCTCCTGGCGAGGCGCTCCTCAGTACCGCTCGGCAGGGGCCTCGCTCTCCCGGAATCACGCCATGCTTTCAAGAAGGAATCTCATCCCGCGACAGGACCGGCAGCGCTCTGGACCGCGGGTCGGCCACGGCATTCAGATCGTCGAGCAGCTCCCGCGGCTCGACCCGGCGCAAGGCCGCCGCCTGGCCGACCGTCACTTGACGAGCCAAGGTCCGGCGCAGCACCCGGTTTTCCAGTGCGGTGAATCCGTGACGGAGGAAAACCGGCAGCGTGCCGGGAAACCAGTCGAGCACATCCGCCACCCGATGTTCAGCCTGGATTCGATCGGGGCGGGGAGCGCTGGCGCGGATCGCCGCGAGCTCCATGCCGCGACCGCGCTGGATCGCGGCGATCAGGCCGAAGCCCCACCAGGCCAGACCCGCCACCTCCATCGTGCCGGAGAGACCGATCGGAGCATAGGCGGAGTGTGTCCAGTCCGTGGCGATTTGCATCGTCACGCGCAGCAAGCATCCCAGATTCACGAGCAGGAAGGGACCGCGCAGGCTCGACAGCTTGCTCGGGTCAGCACCGTTCAGGGTCGGTACAACCCTGGCTGCAAATCCCATGATCATGAGCGAGATGAACCCGACCGTGACCGCATGCCGG
>JBMFUH010000759.1:0-3961 GCA_049966735.1 Isosphaeraceae bacterium | reverse complement strand
GCCCGGAACGTCGATCCGGACCCAGCCGGAGAGAACGCCGACGCCCCGGACCAGGTCCACGGCCGAGATGATGGCGCCCTTCAGGCCGTGCACCACGGCAAACTTGGGCACGTCGGGCGCCTTGCCCTGGCCCCAGAGCCAGATGGCGTTGGCCGGAGACTTGCCCACTTCCGCGCGGGCGACGTTGATCGGATGCGTGGCCAGCACCGGTTTGGCCGCGGTCATCAGGTCCTTGAGCAGCTCGCTGCCCGGCCCGCGTGGCAGGTGGTCATCAACCGGCTGGTCGGGATAGTCGTGCGGCGGGTCGGTGCGTGTCTCGGTCGTGAACTTCGCTTCGCCGGGCATACCGCGATAGATCATCAGGTTGCGGTAACTGACCCCCGCGCGGAGTTCGACGTTGGGCCGGCCCAGCTTCGCGTGGAGCGACTTCATCAGTTGCGATCCCTCGGCGCTGCTGATGTGACCGGCAGTGAAATCGGTCAGCTTGCCGTCCTTGATGGTCATGAGATTGCAGCGGACGGCCCAGTCGTCCGGCCCGAGGTTGATGCCCATGGCGGCCGCCTCCAGCGGGGCGCGACCGGTGTAGTAACGCTCGGGATCGTAGCCGAAGAGGCTGAGCGTGGCGACGTCGCTGGCCGGCAGGAAGCGGTCGGGCACGTTGCGCGACCGCCCCACGATTCCCTCGCTCGCCACGCGGTCCATCGCGGGCAGCCTGGCCGCCTGCAGCGGCGTCTTTCCGCCCAGCGATTCGTGAGGCTCGTCCGCGGCACCGTCGGGGATCACGATCACGTATTTCGCGGTCATCGCGGCCTCTTTCTCTTGTGAGTTGCCAGTTGCCAGTTGTCAGTTGCCCGTGAGCTGGCAACTAGCAATTTGCAACTGCTCAGTCCTCGACTCCCATGCAGACGCTCGGGGCATGCACCACGTCGAGCCGGTCAATCTCACCCAGCGCCGCCTGGAGTTCGGCCTCGACGGCCCAATGGGTCATGATCACCAGCGGCACGGGGGAATCTGCCGGTGCATCGTCGCCGGGCTCATGCTGGATCACACTGGCAATACTGATGCCGTGCCCGCCCAGGCAGTGGGCGAGCGCGGCAATCACTCCCGGTCGGTCAGCAATCGTGAAACGCAAATAGTAACGGCTGCGGACTTCCCGCGACGGCGTCCGCTGAACCTGCTGGGCATCCGCCGGCCAGAGATTGAGCACGTTCGACGTCAGGATTGCCCGGCCCGTGACAACATCGATGATGTCTCCCACGATCGCCGACGCGGTGGGCATCATGCCTGCGCCTCGGCCGTAGAAGAAGACGTCCCCCACGGCGTCGCCCACCACCCGCACTGCATTATACGGTCCGCGGACCTCGGCCAGTGGCCTGCCCCGCTTCACCAAAGTCGGCGCCACCCGCAGCTCCAGCCCCGCGGGGGTGAGCTTGGCCAGGGCCAGCAGCTTCACCGCGTATCCCAGCTCTCCGGCGTACTTGAGGTCGGCCAGTTGCAGCCGGTCGATTCCTTGCCGCGGGATGTCGGCCGTCGTGACGGACGACTGGAAGGCGATCTGGGCCAGGATCGCCAGCTTATGGGCCGTGTCGGTACCGTCGACGTCGAGGGTGGGATCGGCCTCGGCGTAGCCCATCTCCTGGGCCTGGGCCAGCGCGTCGGCGTAAGCCAGGCCCTCGAGGGTCATCTTCGTGAGGATGTAATTGCACGTGCCGTTGAGGATCGCGGCCAGGTTGGAAATCTGGTTGGCGGCGAGTGAAACCCCGAGCGCCTGGATGATCGGAATTCCTCCCGCCACGCTGGCCTCGAAGGCCACGGCCCGGCCCGAAGCCCGCGCCTGGGCGAAAATCTCCTGGCCTCGCTCGGCGAGCAGAGCCTTGTTGGCCGTAACCACATGCTTGCCCGATTTCAAGCAGTCAAGCACGATCGAGCAGGTAGGATCGATGCCTCCGATCAGCTCCACGACGATATCGACTTCCGGGTCGTCGATCAGGCGGCGGGCGTCGGTCGTGACCTGGACGCCCTCGAGCTTCACACCCCGATGTTTCGTGGAATCCCGGTCCACGGCCCACTTCCAGCGCAGACGCTTGCCGGCCCGGCGGGAGATCCGGTCGGCGTGCTCGGTCAAAAGCCGCGCCACGCCGGTTCCCACGGTTCCCAGTCCGATCAATCCGATGGTGAACTGTTCCATGTGCTCGCCTTCAACTCGCGAGTGGCGAGTGGCAAGTGGCGAGTGAAGTCACTGCCCACTGCCCACTGCCCACTGCCCACTTCTGGCTCTCAGATTTTCGCCACAACTCGCTTTTTGCCAAGGCTAATCAGGAAAATTCCCAGCTCGTAGAGCAGAATCATCGGCACGGCGAGCAGCGTCATGCTGAAGGGGTCCTGGCCGGGGGTGAGGACGGCGGCGGCCACGGTGATGACCAGGATGGAGATTCTCCGCTTGGCCTTGAAGTCGTCGACCGTGAAGATGCCGATCCGCTCCAGGAAGAGCATGACCAGGGGCGTCTGGAAGGCGACGCCGAAAACCAGGGGCAGGATCGTGGCAAAGCTCATCCACTCGGAGAGCCGCAAGGTCGGCGCCACGCCTAGCCAGACGTTGAACTCCAGAAGGAACCGCAACGTGAGGGGCAGTACGAAACCGAAGCAGAGGAAGACGCCAGTCAGAAAAAGGCCCAGGGAGATGGGCAGGTACTTCTTCACATAATGCCGCTCGTGGCGATAGAGCCCGGCCGCCACGAACGCCCAGCCCTGGTAAAAGACCCAGGGGCTCACCACCACCAGTCCGGTCACCAGGCAGACCATGAAGTAGATGGTGATCGTCTCAAGCGGTCCGAGTGAGATCAAGGACTGGTCGATCTGCACGACCCCCTTTTCGATCATCCCCACCACGGTCGCCTGCTTGTACTTGAGCGGAAACGTGATCGTCTGGCCCGAGAGCTGGTCGTCCGGGGGAAGCTCCAGCTTGGGAGCGATCTTCCTGAGCGCGCCGATGAATGTCTCGGCTGGGATCACGGCCTCGACCGTCGGCGAGAGTTCCTGCCGTTCCTCGGCGGCCCGCGCCTTTCTCTCGTATTCTCTACTGTAAAACCGTTCCAGTGCATCCTTCGCGGGTGCCTCCATGCTCTTCATGACCCGCCATCCCAGGTCGATGTAGGGAATGAAGGCCACGATCACACCGACCGCCAGACCCATCAGGGCCAGGATCAGGCGAACGCGCAGTTCCTCGATGTGCTCGCCAAAGCTCATCGTGGCCATCTGTTGTTCTTCGGAGAATAGGTCTCGTTGGCTGGGCATGGACGTGAATTCCACCATGCAGGGCAGGAGGAAGAATCGCCGGAAGCGGCGTGTGGCGGAGGAGACGCGGGCTGCAACGGCCAGTCCCGAGGCCGGAACCCTTGCTGGCGGCACCGCTCTCTGGCCTCACCGGGACAGCCAAGATAGCGGGGGCGTTCCTGATTCAAAATGCTACCATGAACCGGGCCAACGTTGCCAGAGGTCTGCCGACAATCCCCATGGCCGAGAAGACTCGCGAGCGATTCACCGCCGAGGAGAAGGTCGCCATCCTTCGGCTCCATCTCCTCGAACACACCCCCGTTTCGGACCTGTGCGACCAGCACGGCATCCACCCCACAGATGTTCTACGGCTGGCGGAAGGAGTTCTTCGAGAACGGCTCGGCCGCCCTCGAACTCCGCTCCCGACGTGCCAGTGATGCCAAGGATCGGCGGATCGCTCTGCTTCAGCAGAAGCTCCAACGCAAACCCGAAGTCCTCTCGGAACTCATGGAGGAACATATCAAGCTAAAAAGAGAACTTGGGGAACTCTGAACGGAGCCTTCCAAGACGGGGGCGGGCCTCGAACAGCCGGCGCGGCCCCACGAGCACTGGCACATCGATGTCTCCTACCTCCAGCGGTTTGCAGTCGGCTTGCGCACTCATTGAATATCGTAGGGTCCGCTGTGCG
>JBMFUH010000758.1:0-3964 GCA_049966735.1 Isosphaeraceae bacterium | reverse complement strand
GGTCCGCACAGCGGACCCTACGAGACTTCGAGAAACCTTGTTTCGCCTCGCATTCGGATATGGAGATGCCGTTCCTTGCCCTGTTCGCGCGGCAGTCCAGTGCGCGGGCTCATCAGGAAGGCATCGGTTCCTTCACGGACCGCAGGAAATGGGCGCCCTTGCCTTTGGCCTTGAGCTCGACGATGAGTTGCTCGGCCTGGGCTTTATCCGCGTAATCGAACGTGGCGACGGTGCGGCCTCCCATGTCGCAGACGGTCCAGACCACGCGCATCCGGGGCCCGGCCACCCGCTTGGAGCGGAGGGGCGGCGCGTCGGACTCCTTGTGGCCGCTCCGCCGAGAGCTGGTGTCGCTGCTGGAATTCAGCCCCCTCGCCTCGGCCGCCTCGGCCGCGGCCCGGAGCTCGTGCCGGTTCAGGGTTCGGCGCGCCATGAAATCGTCCCGTCAGGAAGAATGAAGTCGAATTGGGTCGAATCCACTGGATACCAGATCGGTCCGCATTCGCAAGACCAAGATGCGCGTCCCGGTTCAAGAAGTGTCAGGAAGTCAGCGAGCGGTTCAGCAGGTGGGCCGGCAGGCGGTAGACCGTTGACTGCTCGACGGGCAGAAATCCTAGCGACTGGTAAAGGGCAAGCGCCGGTTCGTTGGTGACGATTGTCTGAACCTGGACGCGGGAAACACCGTGCTCACGGGCGTATCTCAGGAGCTCGGAAATCAGGAAACGTCCGTAGCCCTTGCGCCGCTCGGTGCGTGCGACCTCGACGCCGAAGAGGCCCAGGCGCGTCTGGCCGTCGTGACGGCCGAACCAGGACATGTCCCAGGTTGTGGCGTAAGCCAGTTCAGTGCCACCAGTTCGAGACAGCAGTCGGACCCGTGCCAGCCGGAAATCACTGAGCGCGAGGTTTTCCCACCAGTGATCCGGCAGTGCATCCTCCTCCACCTCGAGCTGGGTCTGGCGGCGGATCAGGACGGCTCGGGGATCGCGTGGTTCCGTCTCGGCAAGATCGAACTCGAGCGCGACCGTGGTGCTGACCGGCTCGTAGTCCATCTCCGCGAGCGCCTCCTGGAAGGGGAGATGGGTTGCCGGAATTCCCGAGTCTTCCGAGCCGCCATACAACCCCCAGTAGAAAGGATTGAGGGGCAACTGCCCGCCGGCGTAGAGCACGCTCGCCCCGGATGAACGCAGGTAGCGCTCGGCCTTGAGGATCAAGCCGCGGGCCACGGCAGGCTCCGCGCCGGGTTCCACGGCGAGCATCGCGATCGTGCCCATCGACCGGTCGAGCGCGAAGGGGGCCGTCGACTCGACGGGCAGGTCCGGCCCGAAGCCCGCATGGACGAAACCGACGATCCGCCCGGCGATCTCGGCGACGGTCAGACCCCGGCGATCGAAATAGACCGAACCAAACGCGTGGTCGTCCAGTTCGTGCACACGCAAGGGGTGCACTCCCGCCTCGCCTGGAACTGCCCGGTTCCAGAGTTGAACGAGGGCTGGGGAATCAGTATTGCGGTAGCAGCGGTAACGGATCACGAATAGGAACCCAGATGAGCCACGGATTCACACGGATGAACACAGATAGTTCAGACGATTGATATTCCATCCGTGGCTGATCACGAGCTCGGCTGACGGCCAAATGAGCCACGGATTCACACGGATTGAACACGGATCATTCAGACGATTGATATCCCATCCGTGGCCCGGTTCCCGATTCCCCAGTGTTCTCAAGGGACCGCGACCAGAACGTCTTCGCCCTCGATCTTCACCTCGAACACAGCCTGTTTGATCTTCGGGCCCAGCGGGGTCTTTCCGGATCGGACGTCAAACTGCCAGCCGTGCCAGGGACAGGTCACCATCGTCCCTTCCAGGGTTCCATCGGCCAGTGGCCCTCCCTGATGAGGACAGATTCCGTCGATCGCTGAGATCTGGCCGTCCACATTGAACAGGGCGTACACGCGTCCCTCGAACTCGACTTCCTTGGTCCCTCCCACGGGAAGCTCAAGAAGGGTCGCCATCTTCACGAATCGCGCCATGCAAACGTCTCCCATCACTCTTGGGCCCAGAGCGTCTTCGATTTCCGGAACCGCATCGTTCGACGCGTCATAGCACTCTTCAATTTACCAAACCTCGGGAAAAGCTGAAAACGGCGGAATCCTGGCAGATCACGGCGAACACCATCCGTCCGCTTTTTGAGCTGCGCGGACCGATGGCCCGGGGCATTGGTCCGCAGCGCGGACCCTACGATACTTGCTCAATGCGCAAGCCGTCTGGAAACCGCTCTAGCCGCAACGAGCAAAAGCCCACGGCGGCCGTCGCGGCTTCGCAGCGCTCCGATCACCTCCGCGACCGGTCGGCTTGCCGGGCCATCCGGCATCCGCAGCCGTAGATGGAGCACGAGCCGACAAACTCCCAGCAATCGCGATGATGCGGCGTGTTGCAGCTCGAGCAGTAGACGATGTCGCCGCCGTCGATCGGCTCGCCGCACACCTTGCACGTGGGTGGCCCCGTGTCTTCCTCGGGGAGGTCGTCGCGCGCGACGATCGCGATTCCCTCGCTCAACCGCCGCTGGACGCCGACCTGGAGGCCGTCGTGGATCACCAGGGCCTCGCCGACCGCCTGGCAGAGGGCCTCGGTGCTCTGGCCCAGGTTGCGGTCGACCTGGACCAGCAGCCGTTCGGGATTGATCGACACGAGCATGCCGCCGACGTGAACCAGCCGCTCCAGGTTGCCGATCGACCGGCGCACCTGGGGATTCAGAAAATCGCGCGCCATCTCCGCATCGTTGGCCTGCACCACGATCCAGCGATCGAACTCCGCGTCGCCCGTGCTGACCAGCCGTGTTCCCTTCGGCGGCTGAGGCGGCGCGGGCCGTCCGATCGGAGCCAGCTCGAGACGGAACGGAATGCCCCGGCGAAAGCGGGCGACGACGCGCGTTCTCGGGTTGGGCGACTGACCGGGAACCGTGGGCGCCAGCCCCACCCGGACCATGCTCCCCTTGTACGAGAAACTGACCGTTGGTGGATCGCTGATTCCCCGGCTCTCGTAGCGACCATGGAAGCGGCTGGCAAGCTGGCGATAGGCGCGGTAGCGGGCGCCCTGCATCCAGCCGCTGATCGACGTGAGCAGCCGGATGAAGGCGTAAATGAAAAGGACCATCAGACCGAGGATGACCAGTTCCATCGTCTTGCCAGAAGTCGCGAGTTGCTGGTTGCGGGTTACGAGACCACTGCCCACCTGCCCACTATAAACTAGCAACTCGCAGCGGCCACGGCGAGAGCCGCGACATAATCCTCGCCGGGAGCGGCCTCCCAGAGCGTCCATTCCTGAACCCGGGGCAAGGGACTGGCGAGCCGGAAATGGCCCGAGAGCGGCTCGGTGCCAAACATCGTCTCGTAACCCGACGCCAGGCCGGCCAGCCCCACTCCCTTGGCCTTGAGAATCGCCTCCTTGCGCGTCCAGCCCCGGATGAACGCTTCATCTCGTCCCGGCTCGCCCAAGGCCAGAAACTGGGCCTGCTCCGCCGCGGTGAAGTACGATTCGACAATCCGATCGGCCTGCGAGATCGACCGCCCGCGCTCGAGGTCGACGCCCAGCTCGCGATCGAGACACAGGGCAACGAGCGCCAGGTCGTCGGAATGCGAGACATTGAAGTGCGGCAACTGCCCGTCCACCTGTCCCGTCTTTGCCAGCAGCTCGGGCTTGCCGCCAGGCCCGAAGCGGAAGGCCACGTCCCGTGGGTCAACGTGGACGATTTGAGCCAGGATCAACCGTAGCGCCCCCCGGCAAAGGACGAAGCGCCGACCGTCGCGAACGCGAACGAACCGCAAGGCGCGGGCTTGCTCCTCGGCAGACAGGATCGGCCATTCCGAGAGCCGCTCAAGCTGGTCAGTCTCCTGGCGCGGGCCGAGGCCGACCCGGAATACGTAGGTCTGGCCCGGCCTCAGAGCAGCCAGGCCCTCACCAGGCTGCCA
>JBMFUH010000757.1:0-3964 GCA_049966735.1 Isosphaeraceae bacterium | reverse complement strand
GTGTTCAAGCCGTGGCCCTGCACCGTCTTTGGGTTGCGGCTCGGCCGCGCTCTGGCTTTTTCGAAACGAACCCACCGGGGCATGGATCAAACTGGCACCACGCACGCATGGCAAGACAGTCCGCTGCCACTGCGTGAACATTGACGGACACTGAAAGCGTGTTGCGGCGATGGGATCTGGTAATATGAAAGCAGACAATCGACGACGGTGGTCGACCCGGCCAATGCCGTGTCGTGGGGGATCTGGTCGACATCCGACGGTTGTCCGGCCGCGGCCGGCTTGCCGCGACCTAGACGCCAGCTATTATCTCTGACCTGGGATGTTGTGCCGTCTCGGAGGGAGGAGACCGTGTTCCAGAAAACAGCAGCCGATCATTTCGCCGAGGCAATCACCCGGCTCAGCAACCGGCCGAATCCGTTCACCCCTTATCCACCGGAGGAAGCGTCCCAGCCTCGGGGAGCGCCGAGCGCGGCCTTCCCTGCTCGTCCTCTCTCGATCGCGTTTTCCCGCGAGGCGGGTTCGGGCGGCATCGCCGTGGCGAGGGAGGTGGGTCGACGACTGAACTGGCCGGTCTTCGATCGGGAGTTGCTGGAGAACCTGGCCAAGGACCTCAACGTCGACGTGACGTTCGTCGAGGATTATGACGAGCGGCGGGGAAGCTGGCTCGTCGACACGATCAAGGCCTTCTCCGCGGCGGCCAGCGTCTCGGAAGTGGCCTATTTCCATCGCCTCGTCCGCATGCTCCAGGCGCTCGGTGAGCGGGGAGAATGCATCATCGTCGGCCGGGGCTCGTCGTATATTCTTCCCATGGACACGACCTTGCGCGTCCGGATCGTGGCCTCGCGCGAGGACCGGGTCACCTTCATCGCCCAGGAACGGCATCTCTCGAACGTCGAGGCCGCTCGCTTTGTCGAAACCAACGACCGCGATCGGCTCAAGTTCATCAAGGATCATTTCCACAAGGATCCGACCGATCCGCTCGCCTACGACCTGATGCTCAACCGGTCCCGGTTCAGCGTCGACGAGACCGCGGAAATGGTCATCGAGGCTTTGATGCGCATGCAGGCCCGAAAGGGGGCGACAAAGGCCCCATGATCAAGCCGGACGCTCTGGAAAACGATCTGACTTATTCCCAACCTCCTGGTCGTGAGTTTGCCGATGCTGGCTCGATGGGTCTTTACGGTCTGGGGCGCCTGGCTCGGGGCCCTCGGGCTAGCGGCGGCGCTCTTCGCCTCGCGGATCTGGAACCCGAATCCGATTCTCCCGGTCGGCCTGGCGGTCCTGATGTTCGCGGCGGGGCTGGGTGTGGTGATCGCGGCGACCATCCGCCTGATTCGCGGCCTTGGGCGCGACCGGGCTCTAGCGGGTCTGCTCGGGGGGACAGCGCCTTTCTGGTTCCTGGCCGGGCACATCCTGATGGCAATGCGGCCGGCGTTCGATCGCCATGTGCCTCCCGGGTGGCCGTCCAGGGTCCTGGAGCCGCTGGCCCGGCCCCTCGCGGACCTGGAAGCACGCTTCTCGACGGCCCGTTCGATTACGAGGAACGGCTCACCTTGCTCCGCTCGGGCCCGTTCGCCCGTGTCCGGAGGCAGGTCAGAGATGATCGGGGCGACGGATTCGAGAGGGCGACCCTGGCGCGCCCCGACCACTTGCTCCGGGCTTCCCGCTCCCTCGCCCCCAAGAGAGGACCCTGGACGATCGACGAGGACGCTCAGGCGTACCCGCCGCAAGCTTACCGGCAAGCCCTGTGGAGGGCTGAGTCGCCGGACAGTTTTTTCTTTGACGCCACTCACGGCGGAGCGACCCTGCTGCAATACCCTCAGATCCTCAGGGGGACCAACTCCTCGCCAGACTTCGAAGTCGTCAAGTTGAGTAGCACGACCAAGGACGGCCACCGCCTCGTGACGCTCCGGCTGCGAACAAATCCAGAGGTCAAGGGCCGCGACCGAAATGATATTACATATGTCTTCGACGCGGATGATCTGTGCGTGGTCCGCTCGATCCACTACGAAGCGCCCGAGCAGAAGCTCGTGTCCACTTGCCGCTACGCGTACGACCATTCGAACGACCGCCCCGTCCTGCGCTCGTGGGTCACGACGATCCCGGCTCGGCATCGGGCCCTTCGATTGGACGCGGAAGAATGCCGGTTCGAACCGATCTCCGAGTCCGAATTCGCGGTCGAACCGTTCCTGGCCAGCCTCGGGCCGGGCCGGCCCAACTGGCCGCCGGCCGCCGAGCCAAGGGCCGCGACGCCCTTGGTCTGGTACTGGCTGGCGTTCGTCATCGGTGGGATCAACGTGGCCGGTGGGTCCGGCCTGGCCCTGGGAAGCCGCTACCGCACTGTAGAATGGAGACTTCTCGCCAAACGACACCGCCGTTGAGCGCGTCTCGATGTGTACGGACGGTCTCATGCCATGTAGGACGAATATTCTTGTCCGTCGCGTCTGGGCCCCGGTTCGCGGTGGTCGGACAGGAATGTCCGACCTACGTCGCGAACCGTGCCCGCGAGTCTCCGGCCGCATTTGTACAGGAGGAATACGGTGGTGATAGGTGAGAAGTCTCGTAAAAAGAGCTGATGTCAAATTAATTGTTATATAAAAATGTGATTGAGATACAATCAAGTTGATTTTTGCTTGCCTGGAGTCCGGCTGCCGTTGTTTTTCGGCTCTTCGGCTTTCTTCGCCGGTTGCGGCTTGGCCTTGGCTGAGCTGTCGGCCAGCAGGGCCTTGTGCCAGGCGTCCCAGGCGGACAGGTCCGAGAGGAGCGATTGTTCCGAGCCGTTTGCCGGCTGGGTCGCGAACTTCCAGCGATCGGCCTCTCCAAGCAGGTGGACCAACGTATCCAGTCGTTCCGCCCCCAGCACCTCCTTCAACTGAGAATCGGCGGCGATCTCCTCGGTGGTTCTGGCCCGCATGGTCGGGCCGAAGCGCGTGATCAGCGTGCCGCGGACCTCCTCGGCCAGGTTCAGGAGCTTTCCAGAGGGCGAGTCGTCAAGGGAGATGCCCCTCCCGGAAGTCGCGGTGCGCGTGTCCCGGGCTTTGCGACGGCGGCGAAGACCTGTCCAGCCGCCGAGGAGCGCAATCGCCAGGAGAATCGCCGCGAGCATGGGCCATCGACCTGATCCAACTTCGGACCAGGGTTCCGGACCCAGATTGGGCCGTGGTGGGACGAGTACCCGGGAGGTTTCCTGATTCAATGGGCACCTCGTCGCGCCGTTCGCCGAGAGAAGAGCTCGATCAGGGAGACGATCGGCTCGACCTCGGTTGACATGGAAAACCCATCGACCCCGGCACTGGCACTCCAGCGATGAAACGCCTGCTTCCGTTCCCGCGCCAGCCGGCTGTAGGCCGCGCGCTGGCGCTTCGAGAGCGAATCAACCACCAGTCGCTTGTCGCTCTCCGCGTCCTCGATCGCCAGGAGGCCGGCCTTGGGCAGCCTTTCCTCCAGCGGGTGGAAGACGCGCAAGGCGATGGTATCGTGCCGCCGGGCCGCGTGACGCCAGTTGCTGATGGGCTCGTCGGACGCGAAATCACTGATCACCACGATCATGGCCCGTCGCGCGGTCCGCCGAACGCGGGAGAGGCCCACGCCGAGCTGGGTCTTGAGCGACGTCGTCGGCGTGGCCACCAGCGCCCGGACGATCTGGGAGAGATGGCGGATGCCGCCGGCGGGGGCCAGCTCGACCTCGATCCGGTCGCTGACCATGAGCAGGCCCACACGATCGCCGTTGTGGATGGCGGCCGTCGCCAGCAGCGCCGCGGCCTGGGCGGCGCGGTCGGCCTTGGTACGTCCCTCGGGCCCGAACCTCATGCTCGCGGAAACGTCGAGCACCAGCCAGAGCGTCAGCGACCGCTCCTCGACAAACCGCCGCACGAACGGCCTGCCCTGCCGGGCCGTGACGTTCCAGTCCAGGTGGCGGACGTCGTCGCCCGGTTCATAGGCGCGCAGCTCCGCGAACGTCAGC
>JBMFUH010000756.1:0-3965 GCA_049966735.1 Isosphaeraceae bacterium | reverse complement strand
GTGAACTGATAGCCCTCCAAGCGCGCCCGGATGAACAGCGGAGGCCGAGCGGGAAAGGGATTGTCGCGGAGCAAGGCCAGAACCTCGGGAGAGCCCTCCAGGAGCCGATCCTCGAACCGCAAAAACCAGGCCTCGCGCAGGCAGTTTCCCCGGAGCGCGGCGAACCACATCTGCCAGTCCAGCCGCGGCAAGTGCCAGGGCGCGAACCGCGGCCGATGATCGAGCTCGCCAGGCTTCCAGCGGAAGCGATACGGTTTCCAGGTCTCGCCGTCGTCGCTCCCCTCGACCGTGATCTCGGACCGGCGCGTCGTCATCACGGCGAACAAGCCGTACGAGTTGACGATCCGCAGCGGAGCAAGCCAGTTTTGCACCATGACAACCTCGCCGGGAACTGGCGCCTCGCGCCAGACCGCCTCCACCACCAGCCCGAACGTCGCAACCACCAGGACCGTGCCGATGCTCGCCACGACGATTCGACGGCCCAGCGGCCAGACGCGATGCGGAACAGGTTCCGTCAAGATGGTGCCGCCGGGGCGTCGCCGGCGCAACCGCGTCCAGCACGACTTCAGTCCGTTCCAGTCCCGATCGTCCAGGAGCGAGAGACAGAGGATGACCGTGAGCAGGTTGAAGAAGCCGTAGTTGCCGGTGGCCGCGATCAGAGTCTGGAGCAGCACCAGGCTCACAAATCCTGCCAGGCGCACCAGCCGCGGCCCGAAGATGAAGAACGGGGCGATCAGCTCGGCGTAGAACAGGAACCCGACCGACAGCCAGTGGAAGCGTGCGGGAAGCTGATGGACGTACCAGCTTGTCCAGGTGGGCAACGGCTGGGTCTGGTAGTGATACGTCAGCGCGGTCCAGGAGCGCCAGGACGCATCGCCGCTGGCCAGCTTGACCACGCCCGACAGGAACATCAAGCGGAAGACCAGCCAGCGGAAAAGCCAGATGGTCGGCCGCCACGGTTCGTCTCTGGCCTGGTGCAGCCACAATCCCCAGGGCGCGAGGAGAATTGCGAGGAATCCGGCTTCCAGCAAGAGCGCATCCCACTGATAGCCCAGGAAGACCTGCCCGGCCGTCGTGAGCGAGAGGTAGAAGAGCCAGAGCAAGACCAGCAGAGGACCGGGCAAGAGTCCCGCCACGACGGCCGCCGCCATGAGCATTCCGCCCCAGCAGAGGAGATGGAGCATCCCATCGGACCCATTGATCCAGAGCAGGCTGGGCAGAAACCGATACCGCGAGAGACCGGGGCCCAGAACGTTCCCGACCTCGTTGAAGTACTCCCTGGCCGGCAGGATTCCTCGCGAGCCGAAGAGCCCGTCAACCTGCACGGCCAGCGAGCCGAAGGCCGACACGTAAACCAGCCCCAGGCCTCGAATCAAGGCCGAGCGGGTGTATCGAAAGGCGCGCGGGTTCTTGTCTCGCGTGCTCGTCATTCCGTCCTGTCCCGGATCACTTCGCGAGCCCCAACTCGGCAAGAGTTTGCAACACACGATCATGAAGTCGCCCGTTGGTGACGATCACGCCACGATTCGCGGTCAGTTCTCGGCCGTGTTGAAAGTCAAGAGGCTGGCCCGTGATGTCGGTCACGATGCCTCCGGCCTCCTCGACGATCAAGACGCCCGCAGCGTGGTCCCAGATCTTCTCACGGTAATCGGCACGCGTGGGCATGCGGAGATAGATTTCCGCCTCTCCCCGCGCCACCACTCCATACTTGGCCTGACTGTCCAGCCGGACGGGGGGCGCGACGATCCCCAGCCGCGCCGCGATGGCCGCCGAATCGCCCTGGGCACTATGGCCCGATTCGACCGATTCGCAGAACCGGACCGCCGCGGGATCGTCCTGCCGGCTCACCTGGATCAGACGTCGCTGGCTCGGGTCGTTAGCCGAATCCAGGGGCAAGGCGTAGGCCCCCTGCCCTCGCCCGGCGAGGAACACAACGCCCGAGCTCGCTCCGGAGGAGCCAGGATCGATCTGGAGGTTGGGGCAAGCCAGCGCTCCGAGCACGACCTTGCCATCGACGACGAGGGCCAGCGCCACGGCGTACTGCTCGTTGCGGAGGAAACCCTTCGTGCCGTCGATGGGATCGATCGTCCAGAAGCGCTTGCAAGACTGACTGGTCGCGCCGTGGTCGATCCAGGCACAAACATTTGACGAGGAGACGCCCTGATCTTCCACCGGCCCAAGAGCCCTCACCTGCTCGACCACCTGCTCGAGGATGGCCGCGTTGGCCGGCGTCCTCAGATCGGTCGAATCTTCCTCGGCGATGATGGAGTCGCCCGGAAAGGCCTGGGCGAGCGCCCGGCAGACGACGGCCTGGCTGCCGAAGTCGGCAACGGTGACCGGGCTCTTGTCCTTCTTGCTCAGCACCTCTGGGCTAAGCTGTTCCCGGACCCTCCGGCACAACCGCGCCGCCGACCGCACGGCCGCGACGGCCGTACGGGTTTCCGGTCCAAAACCCTCGTGCACTCTGTACATGAAGCTTGTCCTGTCTGCTCAGGGGGACAACACGGATCGGCGAGGCTCTTGCCACAACGGGCGTTTCGTCCATCACGATCGATCTCGAAGATCGTCTCGTCTCATCTTACCGCACATCGCCTCAAAACGATCCAGGTTCCCTTGCTTGCGGTCGTATCACAGCCGGGATACAGTCTCTTCCGGATCGTCATCACTCCGGACGGAGTGTCGAGCGAATGTGGCTGAGCAAGAACATGAATTGTTGATATAATAACGAATGCGACAACTCGGCCAGCCGAGTCCGAGCGCCGATCCCTTCCATGCCTGACCGCACAATTCCGTCGTGATGTGAAGACTCAGGAAAGGCAAGGCCCGCCTCGAGGCCGGTGAGGTCGATCAGCGGCTCAGCCTGTACTGGACGTCCTGTTGACGCCTCGCGCTCACTTGCTTCGCAAGCAGGCACATCCTCGGCGGGCAAGTAGGATGAGCCCGAGCCCCTCGAGAACCAGCAAGACCGTACCCGGCTCTGGTACGGTCGCCAGTGGCGACGGCGGTGGCGGCGGCGGTCCGGATGGCGTGCTGGGCGTGACCGGCGAGATGTCGCCTTGACCCGCGGGGGGAATAAGAGGAGGGATGGAAGGGGAAATCGGAGACGGATTGATCGGCGAACCGCCCGCGATCGACTCACCGTCGATGATCCGCCAGAAGAGCGGGTGCCAGTGCTCGAACCGCGCGGGATCGGCTTGCCAGCGATTGTACCAGTATTCAAATGAAGACCTGTTCGAGAGCATATCTCCCAGAACCAGATGCAGACGATCGAATCGGGCTGGGTTCTCGGACCGTTGCGCGACCATTCGTTCGTAAAGATGCTCGTTCCGCGGGGCCTCCCGCCCGAGAATCGACGCCCCTTGGACCGGCCCGGCGCCACAAAGAACGCCGAGCACAAGAAACCACAGGTGGCAGTTTACTTTGCGCATCGTCAGCGATGGAGCTGCCCACCGCTCCTCAATGTGCGGGCTGAACCATTTCGCTCAACCCGGCATGGTCTTGGGTCTGCATCAAGGGGTTCCGTGGCTTCGCTGGTTTGACAGCCAGTAAGGTTGTCAACCTCCGCCCAGTGAGTCTCTCCCTGCTCTCATTTTACGGCTGGAGTCGCCATCTCATGACGAGTTGTTTACAGAAAGCCTCAGCTTGTTTATTCCATACATCCACCGAGCGGGCCCTGGACCGCGCCGGCCGCCCTGAACGAGAGCCGATGGTTTGAGGCGGGCCCTGGGTCGGCGGCAGAGGGAGGCTCTGGACCATCATGACCTGCCACGACATAATGGCCCGATCGGTTCCACGCCCGCGGTGGGCAGTTTGCAGTAGGCAGTATCGTAGGGCCCGCTGCGCGGACCAAGCGCCGCAGACATCGGTCCGCGCAGCGGGCCCTACGGGGAACCATCGACTCGAAAACCGCTCTGGTAGGCACCCGCCCGTGTAGAATCAAGAGGCCAAGGGAATCGCACGTGAAT
>JBMFUH010000755.1:0-3981 GCA_049966735.1 Isosphaeraceae bacterium | reverse complement strand
GCGTACACGGTTCCCGTGAGCCGGATCATCCCCAACATCATCACCAAGATGAATTTACCCTCAACCAGTCCCGACGGGCAGCCCATGAGCTACGCCCTGGACCACAAGGAGGGGGGAAGGCGGCTGCTGGAAAATTGGACTCTCGTCGAGGCCGGAATCCAGAACGGGGATCACCTCATCGTTTACCCGGAAGTCGTGGCCGGTCGCGGTGGATGAGTTGGGCGTCCCCGGCTCATCGCGAGCCGCGCTCGACCTGACTCGGCCGCGACGCGTACGACGTTCGGCGTGCCTGACGGCCGCGCCGGGGGTCCGAGCCCCCGTTCTAATCGCGTCTGGTTGCTTCGATTTGACTCCTGCTAAAGAGGACGGCTCCGCGCCTGGCGCGGCATGCCGCGAGAGCATGCACGATTCTCCTCGCATCCGCCGCCTCCGCAATGATTTACTGGCCCTGGAGCGGCTCTCCGCCGAGAGTTCCATCTTCCAGTTCAAGGCCGATTCCGAGTCACCCAGAGCCGGCACTCCGCCGAATCATTACCAGATCGCCTTCAAGGGAAAGGGTTTGTGTCGCGATCGTGGGAAGGTCAAGATCGTTCACCTCCATCGCGTCGAGATCAAGCTGGGGGCCTCGTATCCCCGGACCATTCCCGAGATCCGCTGGCTGACGTCGGTTTACCATCCCAACATCTCCGAGATCGGCATGGTTTGCCTGGGCGGTTACGGCACGCACTGGGTGCCGAGCGTCCAGCTCGATGAGCTGTGCATGATGCTCTGGGACATGGTCCGCTATCACAACTACGACATTCGCAGCCCATACAATCGTGATGCCGCCTTGTGGGTGGCCAACCAGACGTCGATCTTCTTCCCGACCGATTCCCGGCCGTTGCGCGACTTGCGCGTGGCCCAGGGCCGAATCGAGTCCAGCGACTCGGCGACCGATGGCGACGGGAAGCTCGCTACCTCCGGCGATCGCGCGCCAACATCGAACAGCAACAGCCGGGAAAGGCCGCGAACCGCCGCGGATGACTTCGAGGCCCGCTCCGCCATGGAGCGAGTCGGCCGGTTCATCCAGCAATACGGCGGGGGAAACGCGGGGATCACCCGCTCCGAGCCGGCGCCGGCTTCCGCCCCCGCATCGCGGAACGGCAAGCCGGAGCCCGGGCCGGTCCCGAGCGCCTCGAGCACCGCTGGACCAACCGCCAGCGAAACGCCCGACTCCGACGTGAGCACGCTGCTTGCCCGGCTGGGCGAATCCTCGCGGCAAGATGAAGACGTGGTTATCCTGGAAGACTGGGAGGAGTCACCCGCCCATCCTACCCCTCAGGTGACCAGTGGCGAGGAGATCGTCTTCATCGAGTGAGCGGGACCGGGCGAAGCGCGACGAGAACCCAGACGATGGACCAGCCACCGTTTTCGACCCGCGACGATCCCCGCGCGGCAGCCGATGAGCCATCCACCGGGGGGCCGGATTCCTCCCCGTTGCGCATCGACGACGACGATCGGTACAGCCGGCTCCGCCTGATTTCCTGGTGGCGGCAGGAAAGCCTCGCCGAAGCCCGCGTGCTCGTGGTGGGCGCGGGGGCGCTGGGCAATGAGGTGATGAAGAACCTCGCCCTGGTCGGCGTGGGGACGACCTACCTCATCGACCTGGACACGATCGAGCCCTCGAACCTGTCGCGCTCGGTCCTCTTCCGGGCCGAGGATGCCGGCAAGCCCAAGGCTCACGTGGCGGCCCGGCGGGCGCTGGAGCTGAACCCGGAGATCGCGATCATCCCGATTCACGGCGACGTCATCACCGACCTGGGGCTGGGCCTCTTCGCCGATGTCGACCTTGTCATTGGCTGCCTCGACAATCGCGAGGCCAGGCTCTGGGTCAACCGGCAATGCTGGAAGGTGGGAACGCCCTGGATCGACGCGGGCATCCAGGAGATCCAGGGGGTGGTCAAGGTCTTCACGCCTCCCGACTCCGCCTGCTACGAGTGCGCCATGACCGAGCGCGATTATCAGCTTCTCAACCTCCGTTACAGTTGTCCGCTCCTGAAACGCGACGACATTCTCTCGGGCAAGGTTCCCACGGCCCCCACGATTGCCTCGATGATGGCCGCGCTCCAGGTTCAGGAAGCCCTCAAGTTGCTGCACGGCATGCCGGTCGCCGGAGGCACGGCGCTGGTGTATAACGGCGTCGGCAACCAGTTCTATTCCACGAAGCTGCCGTTTCGCGCGGATTGCCTGAGCCACGAAACCTATCCCGAGCCCGTCGAATTGCCGCTCTCGCACTCCGCCAGCGTGGCCGAGCTGCTGGCCGCCGCGCGGCCCGATCTCGAAGGGCCGCTCAGCCTGGCGCTCGATCGCGAGCTGGTCGTGGCCGTGGACTGCCCCCGGTGCGGCTGGCGGCAGGAGATCATGCGTGCGCGGACCAGGGTGGGACAGGCGGAAGCCACGTGCCCGAACTGTCACGAGGTTGGCCGCCCGGAGTTTTGCAGCGCCGTGGCCGAGGACTCGCCGCTGGCCGGCCGGACGTTGAAGGACGTGGGCGTGCCGGCTTACGATATGGTCCGGGTGGAGGGAGACTCGGGGACGAGGTTCTTCCTGCTGGCCGGCGATCGCGCGAACGTCTTGCGGGATGGAGGCTGAGTCCTTGAGCGGCGACGAGATGGTGTTCGAGGAGATCAGGTATCGCGAGCCGGTGCGGCTGCTCCGGCCCGACCGCGACCTGCGCTACGCCTGCCTCTCCTACCAGGTCCCCGCGACCTCCGACCTGCCCATCTTCGTCGATTATCACACGGCCGACGCCATGGAGCGGCACGCGCTTGCCGACACCAGCGTCGAGCTGGGGGGCATCTTGCTGGGCAAGGAATGCGTCGACGAGGCCACCGGAGCCCAGTTTGTCTGGATCACCCAGGCGCTCGAGGCCAAGCACTACGCCAACACCCAGGCGAGCTTCACATACACTCACGACTCCTGGGAGGAGATCACCCGGCAGCGGGACCGGCTCTTCCCCGACCTCGACATTGTCGGCTGGTATCACACGCATCCCAGCTTTGGGATCTTTCTGTCGCACCACGACCTGTTCATCCATCAGCATTTCTTCGCCCAGCCGCTTCAGGTGGCGTACGTCATCGATCCGATCCAGCAGACGCGCGGCTTCTTCCAGTGGCGCGACCGCGGCATGGCCCAGGTGGAGGGGTTCTACCTGACGGCCGACCGCGGCGAGCGGCTGGCGCTGGCCAAGCTCGCCAACGACCTGGAGAATCTTCCCAGCCCTCAAGGCCAAGGAGGCGGGCTGCTCTCACCACGCCTCGAGGCGGAGCTCATCAAGATGCTCAGTCGATCGTCAACTCCGCGGTACATCAACTCCCCGGTGGACCGGCTCCAGACGGCGATGACCTTCGGCATGCTCGGGTCGTTCCTGGGCGTGCTGGCCGTGGCCGTCGCTCTCTGGCTCTACCAGCTCAATGGCCGCATCCGGGAACAGAACGAGTCGCTCAAGGCCCTGACGAACTCCGTCGACCAGGCCGTGAGCAACGACCGGCTGGCCATCGACACCTTCCTCGAGAAGGCTGGGACCGAAAACCCCGCGCGGTTTCGCGAACGGTACGAACGCGTGGCCAAGGCGCGCGACCTGGCCAGGCTGCAACTCCGCGCCCAGCAGACGATCAACGAGACGCTGGCCAACCACAACAAGGAGATCCAGCTCGCCCAGCAGAAGCTCGAAAAGGAGCTGGAAAAAACTCACAAGCGCCAGGAGAAACTGGAGGCCGACGCCAAGGACGCCCCCGACCTGCGCAAGAAGATCGAAGAGCTGACCGAGGAGAAAGGACGGCTGCTCCAGGACCTTGACCTCAAGTCGGCCGTCGCCGACACGGTCGAGGGCAAGAAGGTTGAAGATGTGCTGGCCAGGCTCTGGATGTTCCGCGCCGCGACCTACATCCTCGCCGCGCTCTGCTTGATCCTGGCCGCGGCTCTGGGCTATCTGGTCATGCG
>JBMFUH010000754.1:2155-3981 GCA_049966735.1 Isosphaeraceae bacterium | reverse complement strand
CTCCGCCGCCCGGAGCGCTCTGCCGCGACCGGCTCTTCCGCAACCGGGGCGACGGGTCCTTCTCTCGATCCAGGACGTGATCAATCTCAGCGGCACGTTCCCCCCCGGGGATTCCTGGGACAACCCGCTCAATAGCATGCCCTACGGCGGCTACGCGTTCCAGCAGTGGCTCGGCACGATCTCTCAGGCGGCACCACAGTCTCTGGGAAGCTGGGGCACCAACCGGAGCTGGATTGGCGAGCAGTGGTGCACCGGGATGTGCGGCCGGACGTTGGGCAATGCCCTCCTTCCGCCCAACTCGCAGTATTGCAACGCCGACATCAACACCTGGGGCCAGGGCGACTGGGATACGCCCGGCATGTGGACCTTCAGCAGCTACCATCCCGGCGGCGCTAACATGCTGATGGCGGATGGTTCGGTTCACTTCCTCAAGTCCAGCGTCAGCATGATGACGGTCTGGCAGCTTGGCTCGTGCGCTCAGGGCGAGGTCATCTCCTCGAATTCTTACTGAGCGGCTCGTGGCCTGGTGGCTCGATTGCGGGTGTCCGATCGGCTCCTCGCCTTGCCGGTCGGATACCCTTTGTGGTTGCGCGGACAATGCTGTTGAGTTATACCTTTCGCGGGCTCGGGGGTGACATTTCGATCGGGAGGGCGAGCCTCCTGGCGAGCCACCGGGAAGACGGGCTCAGCAGGAGCTCCGCCCCAGCCAGCCAGACGCAGCGCTCCGGGATGGCCCTGCGGGGGGTGAATTCCGTGGGACAAGATTGAAATCTTGTCCCACGAAGGAGTTTAGCCGCGGCTCATGAAGCCGGGAAGCCGGCAACGGGCTTGAGCCAGCCGCGCAGGTCGGGGTCCTGGAGCCTGACGCGAAAGTCGTCGAGTGCCGCGGCCAGCGGGCGCATCAGGCCCGGCAAGAGGGCGTCGAGACGGCCCGTAAGTAACCCCCCGCGGAGCGGGCGCGGGGCTTCCTGGTTCAGCTCGGCCGTGGTCTTGCCCTCGATCAGGCCGACGTCGTGGCCGAAGGCCGAGGCAATCGCCCGCGCGAAGGCGAGCCGGTCCATCACCTCGGGACCGACGATGTGAATCAGACCAGCCTCCGCCCGCTCGGCCAGCAAGACCGCCGTGAGGGCCACGTCGGGGCCGTAGCTAGGGTTGGAAACCTGGTCCGTGGGACAGACCACCGGTTTTTTCTCGCTCAGATTGCGCAGCGCCTGGTAGGCGAAATTCTTGCCTTGCCGCTCGGGACCGAAGACCCAGGAGGTGCGGATCGTGAGCTGGCGGTCGCCCAGCGCGCTGGCGAGTTCGCGCTCGGCGTCGCGCTTGGCCTGGCCGTAGACCGACAGGGGACTGGTCGGCGCGTCCTCCGCGTAAGGACCGTCATGACCGTCAAAAACGTAATCGGTGGAGAAGTAGATGAAGCGAGCCCCGACCTGAGCCGCCGCCCTGGCCAGGTTGAGCGGCTGTTCCAGGTTGGCGTCGTAGGCCTTTTGGGGATCGCGCTGGCAGCCGTCGACCCAGGTGAAGCCGGCCGGATAGAAGACGACGTCGGGCGCTTTCGCCTTGATCCATGCCGCGGCGGTCTCACGCTCGGCGGCGTTGAGCCGGACGAGGCCGGGAAAGGAGGCGCTGGCGAAGGTTCCCAGCGGTTGATGACCGCGCTGGGCCAGAATCCGCAGCAGCCAGCTTCCGATCTGGCCCGAGCCGCCGATCACGACCGCCCGCAACACCCGGGCGGGGGGAACCACGTTTTCCTCGTGCGATTGGGTAGGTCGACCCGGCTCGGAACTGATCGTTGGCATACTGGTTTTCCGTCACAACTGAGATTT
>JBMFUH010000754.1:0-2055 GCA_049966735.1 Isosphaeraceae bacterium | reverse complement strand
TGGCAAATGGCGGATGGCAAATGGCGGCGCTGTTCAAACCCAGATGGCGAGCCCTTGATGCCGCTTGAGCCGGTTCGCTGGCTTCCCCAAGCGCTTCCTGCGGGATTTGAAAATTCTCAAAAATCGTAAGTCATTGATTTACTGAGACATCAGGCGATGACTTTTGTACGATGCTGTCCACGGCCCCAAACGTAGCGCACAGTGTAAGTAGGAAGAGAGAAGACGCCAACCCCGGCGCGCCGAGACTGGTGCACAATTCACCCATGACAGCACGGAATGTCCCTCCCCTACCCACGCGGGAATCGGGAATCGGAAATGCCTGCCACTCCCCGCTCAAGAAGACCCCGGCGTACAGTAGTGTACAAACGCTGGAATTTTGCCGAAAAAGTGCCATCTAGTGCCACTTTCCTGGACTCCGAAATCAGTCTTCGATCCGCCGATCACGCGCCGAAAGTCGTTTCAGAATCATCACTTGGAGTTTTTATGCATGCATTCATCGGGGTCGAAAACCCGATGTGCCGCTTTTCGGGCCAAAGTGCCACATCAACGATCGCTGATTGTACACTATGGCGGATCGGCTCACCCTTTTGAACCATGCTTCAACGGGATGGGTCATGGTTTTGGCTTTGGGCTGATTCAGTGATTGCCGGAGGTCTCACGGTGATCGGCAAAGGATACCAGATTCGCGCGGTCGGGGCGATGCTCCTATTTGATTGTTCCATCGCCGTGCCAGAGTAAGTAGAATGAAATCGTCACCATTCCTTTGCACGCAAGCACCCATGAAACGACAGCGAAGAGGCACCCCGTGAATCGTGCATCATGCTTCCCTCTCGTACGCGCCCGGCTGGTCTCGCTTTGCCGATCGTCCCGGCGCAGGTTGAGCCGGCTGGTTCTCGAGTCGCTCGAGAGTCGGCAGTTGCTCTCGGTCTCGAGCCTGGCGTCGGCCCCGGTTGCCGCACCACCCAGCCTGATCGCAACGCCCCTGGCGACCAGCACCGTCCTGCCGGGTCTGACTGCCAGCCAGGTCTCTCAGTCTTACGCCGTGGGATGGACGCCTCCCACGTCCGTGACCACATTTCCGCCTGGGACGCTCTCCGCCAGCTTCGTGCTCTCCGGAGGAGGGAGCAGTGGCTTGGCCGGCGCGACCGGGACAATGGCCGGGACAACCAGCGGGAGCACGACGAGCACGACGTCGCTTTTCCCCGCGAATTTCCTGGTGATCATCGTGCCGATCGGCTCCAAGGAGGTTGAGGTTGTCTTGGTCTTGCCTCCCCCGGTCGTTCCGGCGTCTCACTTCGCGGCGACCTCTCACTATGTCGAATCACAGTCGTCACTGAATCTGACAGAGCCTGGGTCCGATACCAGCATGCTGGGTGCCCCGGCCATGTTCGGGCAGGGGCCGGCGATCGGTCTGCCGCTGCCGCTGTACCAGCGAATCAATCCCCAGGACCAGATTCCGTCGCTGCTCGACCTCGTCACGCCGATACCGGCCAAGGCTCCCCATGCCCCGCCCAGGCAAGCGGCCCGCCAGGATCGGATGGAGCGAACGATGATGTTCCCCGAGGCAGGGGTGTCGATTCTCTCCATGCTCGACCAGGATCGAACGCGGTCGGAGGCTCCGGGGGTCGAAGCGGTCAGGCCCGCCCCGATCGCGCTGCCTGCCTTGCGGAGGGAACGACGTGACCGTGAGGAAGAGAAATCGCCGACGGCGAGCACGGCCTCGACTCTCGCCGGAGTCGCGGCGATCGCCGGCAGCGGCTACTGGATGACGCTCAGGGAATCCGGCCGCCGCAAGCCCGCCTGGATTCCCGGGCGATTTGACGCTTCCCGGCCGCCCTTGAGTCGGCGAATCCCGCGGCCGGTCGGTTGAGAGCACAGATATCGGCGGTTGTCAGTTCGATGACGGGCCTGCAGACCCCTGCATTCCGAAAGCTTAAGGGAACGAGCGGGAAATCAGCCTCGGCGGTTTCGCCTGGATCACCGAGGCTTCTTTTCCGGGCTGCGCGCGGTCCCATTCGCGCCATGCAGCGCGATCGACGGTCGATGCGTGCCGAC
>JBMFUH010000753.1:0-3983 GCA_049966735.1 Isosphaeraceae bacterium | reverse complement strand
CGAGTGAATTGGTTGGTCAAACCGGCCCGTTGATCATGGACGGCTCCGGGAATCCGATCTGGTTTCTCCCTCTTTCCCGCAACAACAGCATCCAAGTGTTCGACTTCCAAACTCAGACCTTGTTCGGCAAACCAGTGTTGATCTGGTGGCAGGGAAGGGTCGCGGGGATTACACCGAGCAAGTTGCCGCCCGGCACGTCGCTGGGGGGTCGCTTCGTCATCTATAATCAACACTATCAACCGATCATGTCTGTCCAGCCGCCGAAAGGATCCTCGACGGACTTGCACGAACTCTCGATCACGCCGCAAGGTGACGCCTATTTCCTCACGACGAAACTCGTCAGGGCGAATCTGACCCCTTACGGCGGTCCCAGAAACGGGGCGTACGAAGATCCTGTCATTCAGGAAATCAACCTGCCGACCAGGAAGCTGATCTTCTCGTGGGACATGGCCGCGCACGTCCCCTTGAGCGATTCGATGGTCCCTGCTCCCACGACTCCGGGGCAGCCGTGGGACGCTTATCACGCCAATTCGATCGACGTGAGTCCCGACGGCTCGCAACTCCTGGTTTCCGCGCGCAACACCTGGGGGATCTATGACATCAGTCGCCAGACGGGGCAAATTCTCTGGCAGATCGGGGGCAAGCAGAACCAGTTCAGTTTGCCGTCCGACCTGATCACCGGCCCATACGGCTCGGCGTTCCAGTACCAGCACGACGCACGCTATGTGCCTGGAGGGATCAGCCTCTTCGACGACAGCGGTATTGGCCCGCCGCCTGACGGCGGTCCCTTCGGCCCCGCGCGCGGCTTGATCTTGAACCTCGACCTCCAAAACCACACGGCAAGTCTCGCAACTCAACCTTACTACCACGACCCGTCACTGTATGCGAACAGCCAGGGCAACGTGCAAGTTCTCGGCAACGGCAATGTATTCATCGGCTGGGGATCGGACACTCAAGCCGGAGGACAGTTGAGCTCGTATTACACGGAGTATTCCGGCAGTGGGTCGGTTCTCGCGGACTACGTCCTGGCCGGCCAGGACATTTCCTACCGTGCCTACACCCTTCCGTGGGTGGGGCTTCCACTGACAAGGCCGGCGGCGGCGGTCACGGCTGCGAACGGCCAAACGACCGTCTACGCCTCCTGGAACGGCTCAACGCAGACGGTCGCCTGGGAGCTACTCGCCGGCCCCACGCGGGCATCGCTGTCGCCGGTTTCCATCACATCGCGCACGGGTTTTGAGACGGTGATTGCGACCACGGCGGCAGGTCCCTTCTACGAGGTCAAGGCGCTCGACGCCGGCGGCGAGGTTTTGAACACATCCGCCCTCATCCGCGCCCCACGCGTCGCAGCACCGAGCTCCCGGCGGGGATCGTGACCGCCTCGGCGGACAAGTCTTGTCCCCTCAAGGGGTCGAAGGCGGGATTGGCGCGCATGCGGGTGGTCACGGCGGCATCGGTCGGGTTATGGATTTCCAGGGCCCAGGAGGATTCGCTGGACTGGGTGAGCTGAACGAAAAGCTCGGGGCGATCCACCAGGATCGGATGGCCGACGAAGAGATCGGCGCGGCCGGCCACACTGATGGTCGCCCAGGCTGTTCCTTCGAACACGCCGATCGGCCGGGCTTGCTTCAAAGTGCGGTCAAACAGGTACGCCGACCAGCGATCGTTCAGCCCGGCGACCGCGATGGGCAGGCTTGAGATCAACGTACCTTCGAGCCGGCCGCTGAAGCAAGCGGCGGACGTGCCGTCAATCCTGAGGAGATACCGGTGCGACGTCTCCTTGCCCTGGTCCAGGCTCAGCGTGTAGCCGGGCTGGTCGCCATTCAGACCGAACTCGCGGTAAAAGCGCTCGACGACCTCCGCGGACGAAGACCAGTGCTCGGTGAGAACGCAACGGCGGGGAATCCCCACGATCAGCAGCCGGGCCTGTGCGGTCTCGCCCCTCTTTCGCGGCGCGGCCGCGGCCGAGAGGGAGATATCGAGGTTCCCGCGCCCGGGGGCGGCCATTCGCGCCTCCAGGCCGGTCGAGAGCGGGAACACGGCCGCGCCCCCGAGCGGCGAGTCGAGATACGCGCCATAGGCATTGGGCTCGAAGGCCGCCGTGATCGGGTCAGAGCCGCTCGAGGACGATTCCTCCCGCTCGCCCACCTGCCTCGCCCTGGCATCCGGTCGCCAGACCGAGACCCGGGACTGACGCGACTGGAGCGTGGCGATGTGGAACCCCTGATTCGCCAGGTCTTCTTTCATCGCGATGTCGATCTGCCAGAGGAAGACGGCCAGCGGGCTGTCGGGGTTGATCTGGAAGAAGTGATTACGGCGATTGACGCTGTACTCCGCCACCGGCCGGGTGCGCCAGAGGGTGGTCCTGACGTTGTGCACGGGGATGTGATCCGTGAAGGCATGCTCGCGCAAACCATCGCCGATCATCACGTCACGCGTGAGTAGCAACCGGCGCGCTTCCGTGACCACGGGCGTCTCGACCCGGTGCGCCGGCGCGATCGGCACGGCGTTCTCCCAGATTTCGGGCTCGCCGCCCGCCGCAAGCAGCGGATCGAGCGGAAAGTCGGTGATCTCTTCGAGCATCGCTACCTGTTCGTCCAGCACGATCTCACCGCCTCCGAGCGGAAGACCCTGCTGCGCATCACCCGCAGCCAGCCACAACTGCGCAGGCTGCGCGAGCTGATCGAGGAGGTTTATCGTCTGTTCGACCGACGGTGTCGGACAGCGACGGCGTTGGCCAAGTTGGAGCGACTACGGGCTCGGTTACGGCGCTTTGTCCGACTGCGGGAGGTGCTCAAGAAGCTCGTCTCGCCGGACCTGGAGAAAGCGTTGGTGTTCCTGGACGAGAAACTCATGGGGGCGACGTCGAATGCGGTGGAGCGTGGCAACCGTCGGTATCGGAAGATGCAGAAGACGGTATACCGGGTGCGGACGGAACAGGCGATCAACGCTCGGCTGGCTCTCGATTTGCTCAGGGAGCGGCAAGCCCGCACGCGGGCCGAGACGACCAAGACACTTCACAAAGCGAGGGCGGCGTGATCCAATGACCCGGTATCCTTGCTACAGTGTCCATGAAAGTGACACAACGAAACTGGGTGATGGCGGTTGTTCTCGGATCGAGTATCCTCTTCGCTCCGGCCTCGAGGGGCGACGACTGGAAGACCGAGCACGACGCAGGATGGAAGGCGTACAAAGAGGGCCGGCTCGACGCGGCCGAACAGCACCTTGTCAAAGCCGAGAAGTTGGCGCGGGCGATCGGCGCGAATGATCCGCGACTGGCCACCACGCTCGATCACCTGGCCTGGGTGCTCTGCTCCGAAGGCAAGACCGAGAAGGCCGAACCACTCGCGAAGTCAGCGCTGGCCATTCGCGAGAAGGCTCTGGGGGCCGACCATCCCGACGTCGTCTCGAGTCTCAATACCCTCGCCTGCATTTACGATACCGAAGACAGGACCGCCGATGCCCGGCCGGTTTATGCTCGTTGCATGGCCGCCGCCGAGAAGGCTTACGGGCCTCGACATGCCAAAGTCGCCGCGGCCCTCGATAATCTGGCGGCAGCCGAGCACTTGCTGGGCAATCTCGCAGAGGCCGAGACCTTGTACAAGCGGGCGCTGGCGATCCGTGAGAAACTCGATGACGGCAAGCCCATCGATCTTGCACCGACCCTGCACAACCTGGGGGCGTTGTATCTCGACCAGGGAAAATACGCCGCGGCCGAGCCGATTCTCAAGCGCGCGCTGGCAATCGAGGAGAAGGCTCTAGGGGCTGAGCACCCGGACGTGGCATCGACGATCGAAGAGCTGGGCTGGATGTCACACGGGCAACACAAGGAGGCGGTGGCCGAACAACTTCTCAAGAAAGCCCTGGCGCTCTACGAGGAGGACCTCGGTAAGGACCATCCGCACGTCGCGCGGTGCTTTTCCAAGCTGGGACGAGTCTGCCTGAGCGAAGACCATAAGCAGGAGGCGGAAGAGTGCTGTGAG
>JBMFUH010000752.1:0-3985 GCA_049966735.1 Isosphaeraceae bacterium | reverse complement strand
GGCGGTAGAGCCCCAGCGCCGCTCCACTCAGGAGCGACGCACGCAAGAGCCCTCTGCGAGATAGCCTTTGCTGCATCGACATGATATTTCCCTTTCAAATGGCGGGAGGGCCAGACCGTCAAGGTCCTGACAAGATCGCGGCGGCACATCGCCGAGCCAAGATTGTACCCGATTTCCGGTGGAAAGGGTGCGGTCTGGCGGATCATTGACCGCCGAGGACTTCGCCGATCAACCGCGCCAGGTGCGGCCGCAGGTGGGCGAAGGCGCGGGAGCGGTGACTGAGCTGGTGCTTGACCAGCGGGCTCAGCTCGCCGAATGTCTGGTGATACTCGGCGATCAGGAACAGGGGATCATAGCCGAACCCCTGGTCGCCCCGAAGCTCGCGGATGATCCGGCCTCGGCAGGCGCCTTCGGCCTCGAGACGAATCCGACCCGTCGGATCGGCGACCGCCAGAGCGCAGCGGAAAGCCGCGCCGCGCTCGGCGTCCGGCTGGCTGGCGATGGCTTCGAGCAGCTTGCGGTTGTTGGCCGCGTCGTCGCAGGGCTCGCCGGCGTACCGCGCCGAGAGCACGCCGGGAGCGCCATTCAGAGCGTCGACGGTCAGGCCCGAATCGTCGGCGAGCACCCAATGGCCCAGCGCGACGGCCAGCTCGGAGGCTTTCTTGCGCGCGTTGCCGGCGAACGTGTCCGCGCTCTCATCGATCTCCGGAGCATCCGGGAACGCGCGGAGCGACTGGATGTTCAAGCGCTCGAGCAGGCGGTTCGGCTCCCAGGGAGGCCGGATCAGCTCGGCCATCTCGCGGCACTTCTTCCGGTTCCGCGATCCAAGGATCAGAATGAGAGAATCGGCTGATGTTGCGGGGCTCGTCATGATGCGTGGCCGGGGTTGGATCGCTCCCCGCGGGCGTCGCCGCAAGGATCGTGGCTATTCGAAACGGTATCGCCACCCCGGACTTGTTCCAGCCGGGGTGACGATTCTTCATTCTCTCCCAGATTGCCCTGGTCGGGAAGGGACTCGCGCGGCGATCGCGAGCGCTCCACGACCCGGTCAGTCGCGGAAGTCCTCCTTGATCGGCTCAAGGTCTGTCAGCATACCGGCTGGAACGATCATCACGTCCAGAGCCCTCGACTTCGACTTGGGATCATTCTTGTCGTATGTCACCAGCGGCCCGGCCATCCTCAAGAGCGCCTCGTGAAGACGCTCGGCCGCGGGATCCCGATCGTTAACGAAGGAACCGACGAAGACCTTGCTCGAGGTCCGGTTGTGGTACACGTAAATGGGCTGGTGGAGCTTCTGAAACTCGGGATGGTTGGCGAGCTTGTCGGCCAGGCGCTCGGCATCGTCGGCAGCCGTCATCAGAGGGCTCTTTTGCAGGTTCAAGATTCCGTGAAACTGCGGGTCCTTCTCGTTGAAGGTGGCGCGGCCGGAGAACTCGGCGATTTGCAAGCTGAAGCGCCCTGGGCAATGGGACAGACTCCGCGCGCCCTGGTTCATCTTGACGATGAGTTGGTCGCGGTGGCGGGGATAAAGGTACTGGGTGGGAACATAAGGATTGGTGGTGCGGATCGCGGTCCTCAGGTCGTTCCGCCAGGCAAACACCTTGGGCAGAGTTTGGAGGCAGTCGGGCCGGATCTTCTTGACCCTGTGCAAGAGCACCACGGCGCCCTTCTCGGTCTTCTCATTTCCCACGAGCACCGCGGCCTCGTCGTAGGTCCGGAACCGCTCGGGAACCTTGATGTTTGCCTGGACCACGCCCGGATCGGCGGTCGGGGGCACGCCTCGAATGTTGCTTTTGCCCGGCCAATCCTTGGAGCGGAGGATGTAGGCCGGCAGGCCGTACTTGTCGTGCAGTTCCTTGACCAGCAGCAGCGCCATCCTGTCCGAATTGACGCCGCGGAACGTCTTGGCCAGAACCATGAACGGGCCGTTCTCCTTGGTCAGGAGCCAGGGCTCGATCGGATCGTTGGGCAGTGGCGTGGTCATCTTCAGCTCATCGGCCGGCGTGGGTTCGGGCAGCGATGAGGCGTTGGGGAAAGCCCTTCCCGGGGTGCCTACGGGGATTCCCGGGATGACAGGCGTCGAGGCGCCGCCTCCGGGAACGGCTCCTCCCGTTTGCGCCCTGGCCGAGGTGGCTGCCAGCGTGCCCAGGATTGCGAGTGAGGCGAGCAGTGATTTCATGGACGATCCCCCCCTCCTTGTCGGATCATCGAGTGTTCGGGACGGGCCAATCCGCACGGAACCCCGCGTCCCGTTCGAGGCTCTCGTTCCGGTCTCCTCGTCTGTGCCGGTCGGGTGTGTCGACCACCCGTTTCAGAAACAGCCCGGCAAGATACGGGCGGAACTTTAGCAAAATCTCCCGACCTTGCCCAGATCGCTTGCGGGGCTCGGAAAGCCGCCTGAGCAGGCCGACACAAACCTGGGAGCAGCCATGCAGCGAGCCCGCGAACAGCCTCCCTCGGCCTTTGCTACTTCGCCCGGGGCCAAATGAGACGTTCCCCCCGCTGGATCACCCGGGGGCCGATGTTCTACAATCCAAACCATCTTGTCCATTCGGGCGAACGATCGACGGCGATTGCGGTTTCCACGGATGGGCCTTGGGACTCTGTTGGGGACGGTGATTGATGCGCGTGCTGATCACGGGCGGAGCGGGGTTCATCGGGTCGCATCTGGCGGACGCATGCCTGGCGCGCGGCGATGAGGTCTTCATTCTCGACGACCTGTCGACCGGAAGCATCGACAACATCCGGCATCTGCGCGGACATCCCCGATTTCAGTACACGATAGACAGCGTGCACCATGCCCCCATCGTGGCTGAGCTGGTCGACCAGTGCGACGTGGTCGTGCACCTCGCCGCGGCGGTCGGCGTGAAGCTGATCGTCGAGAGCCCCGTGCGCACCATCGAGACCAACGTCCACGGCACCGAGGTGGTCCTGGCCCAGGCCAACAAGAAAAAGAAGAAGGTGGTGATCGCCTCGACGTCGGAGGTCTACGGGCTGAGCACCGACGTCCCGTTTCGCGAGGATGGCTGCCTGGTGCTCGGGCCTACCGTGAAGGGGCGCTGGAGCTACGCCTGCTCGAAGGCGATCGACGAGTTCCTGGCCCTGGCATACTGGCGCGAGCGCAAGCTGCCGACGATCATCGTCCGCCTGTTCAACACGGTCGGGCCGCGGCAGACCGGGCAGTATGGCATGGTCGTCCCCACCTTCATCAAACAGGCGCTCACCGGCCGGCCGATCACCGTTTATGGCGACGGCAGCCAGTCGCGCTGCTTCACCGACGTCGGCGACGTCGTCGGGGCCCTCGTCGGCCTGATCGATCACCCCGGCGCGGTGGGCGAGGTGTTCAACGTGGGATCGAGCGAGGAGGTCACGATCGAGGCGCTTGCCCGGCGGGTCAAGGAGCTGACCGGTTCCGAGTCGGAGATCGTCCGCGTCCCCTACGAGCAGGCCTACGGCGAGGGCTTCGAGGACATGCCGCGGCGGGTTCCCGACATCCGCAAGATCGAAGCCCTGATCGGCTACCGTCCGCGGAAGTCGCTCGACGAGATCCTGACGGGCGTCATCGATTTCTTCCGCGACGCCCCCTCCGCACCCAGCCGGCCCGAGAGCTTGCCGGTCTGAGTCCTCATTTATCTCGAGGGCGATCGGCGGCAAGGCGATCGGTGTCGGTACATTTTTTGATCCAAATATAAACTGACACCGATATTCCTGACCTAGTCCAGGTATCGTTTCCGCTTCCTCTCCTTGCGGCCGACGTCGTGGGCCTCGTACCAATGGACCTCGGCTCGCCGCACTCTTCCGCTCGGCAATCGGATCACCGCGATGCCCTTGAGTTTGCGTCCCCGGCCTGAGCCGTATTGCTTGCGCAAGCGCGACAGCTCGCGGCTGGCCCAATCTTCACGGTTTCTTCACATTCTTCGTGACGGGTCTCTTGCGATTTCGCTGGCCACCGCGGCGATTCGATCGCGCGATGCCTTGCATGCAG
>JBMFUH010000751.1:0-3987 GCA_049966735.1 Isosphaeraceae bacterium | reverse complement strand
GCGACCGAGCGGCTCCGGCGGCAGATCGCGCTCGAGGCGGCCAGGCGGC
Organism: Isosphaeraceae bacterium; assembly: GCA_049966735.1. Lineage (GTDB taxonomy): Bacteria > Planctomycetota > Planctomycetia > Isosphaerales > Isosphaeraceae > Aquisphaera. The sequence continues at coordinate 3,938 of JBMFUH010000751.1, read as the reverse complement.
TCTGGGACACGTACGCTCCGCGCAATGAGATCACTTCGCTCGACTGGCTCGATGACACCACCGAGAACGACTTTTACGTTGCCAAGCGCAAGGCCGCGGCCGTGCTGGGCCATCGTCTCAGACCGGGCGACCTTCCCTCCGACGCCGAGGTCCGCGAGCAGCTCGTCGGCCTCTGGCGATCTCGATCCGGGTCCGGTGCTGGCGACGATTCCGATTCTCCGATGCCCGAGCCGGAGGAGGGTGAACCGCCTCTTGCCCTGGCCGAGCATCTCGACCGGTTCGCCGTCTACCGGATACGGCTCACGCCCCTGGAAGACCTCAAACAGAATCCGAAGCTTCATCCCGAGGGAGACGCCCTCTACCATAGCCTTCAGGTCTTTCACCTGGCGCGCGAGGCGCGCCCTTATGACGAGGAATTCCTCCTGGCGGCCCTCTTGCATGACGTGGGCAAGGCCATCGACGACAAGGCCCATTGCGCGGCTGGCGTGGAGGCCCTCCGCGGCGCGGTGACCGAGCGCACGCTCTGGCTGATCGAGCACCACATGGACCTCTTGCCCGCCCGCGAGCGCAGCCTGAGCACGCGTGCTCGCCGCGAGCTGGAGGAATCCGAATACCTCGACGACCTCAAGCTCCTCCGCGAGCTCGACGACGCCGGCCGCGTTCCCGGGATGGTGGTTGAAACGCTCGACGCCGTGCTCGCCTACATCAAGGGGCTGGAACACGAGGCGTATCTGGAAGAGTGAAGGGGCGGTCCCAACGGAGACCTCTCCCGCCTCATCCGCCAGGTCGATCCGAAATCCGGCTTTGGACTTCCCCTGCCCGCTCCCGGTGGGACATTCCCTCTTGACCACAATTCTTCCATTCCCTAGTCTTGGTGGAGAGGGAAAACACGAACAGGGGCTTGCCATGAGTACTCTGAGCCGAACGACTGATGCGAAGGGCCGGGTCAGCCTGCCCAAGGCGTTTGCCAACGCGACGGTCATCATCGAGCAGGTGAGCGAGACGGAACTGCGAATCCGGAAGGCCCGCGTGGTCCCCGAAGAGGAAATCCGCTTTCGAGAGGAATCGCCCACGGTCCTCTCCGATGCGGAGCGCGACCGCTTCCTGAGCTTGCTTGATCAACCACCCAAGCCAAAAGCCGCCCTGCGCCGGGCTGTTCAAAGGCACGGCAAGCAAAATGGATGACTGCGTCGAGCGATTGGGCCCATCACACAAGCGAGACCAATTCTCCTGCGGTAAGGCCTCACTGGACGATTTCCTCCGGACGCTCGCTGGTCAATACGACAGGCGACGTCTGGGTCGAACATACGTGGCCGTGAAGGAAGGCGATCAGCGTGTCCTCGGTTACTACACTCTGGCCAGTAGTGCGGTCGCCTACGAGCATTTGCCCCCAGAGTCCGGCAAGAAGCTACCCAGGCACCCCGTGCTGGTCATACTCTTGGCCCGCCTCGCCGTTGACCAGACGATGCGGGGCCAGCGCCTCGACGAGAAGCTTCTCGTCGACGCCTTGAAACGGGCACTTGAACTGTCCGAGTCGCTGGGTGTCCACGCCGTCGAAGTTGACGCGATCGACTCGGAGGCCCGCAACTTTTACGCAAAATTCGGCTTTACAGCACCGGCGGATCGAGAGCTCCATCTCTATCTGCCGATGGAAACCATCCGCCGCTCATTCCAGGATGTTTGATGGGCGCAGTGCCTCGCCGACCTCCACCGGGTTCGCGAGGAAGATCGGCGAGGCAAGGAAGGTTCTGCCGACTCTGCGAGTTTCTGCACCAACTCGAAGATCCGCGCTCGTAGCGGGACTTCACCGACTCCACACGGCGCCGGGGCCGCTCCAGGTAGATTCTCTAACTGCTTCTGCGCCATCGCATGCTCAGGGGCGAGCAATAAGTGTCAAGGCACGCCAAGTCTTATCAACCAACTGGCGATCTGATCCCGCTCATCCTTGATGCTCGCGAGGTTGGCCGGATTTCCGTTGTCGACCTGCTTCCGCCGGCGCAGGACGGTCGGCGCTGACGGTACGCGCCCCCGGTCGCCGCTCACTGTGCTGGCTCGGTTCACTGCTCGCCGTGTTCCTCTTCCCAGTCGTTCTGGTCTTGCTTCGAGACGGAGTCGACCCAGGCGTTCAGGTCTTCGGCGGGGATATCCTCGGTGGGAAACGTGGTGGGGACGTGCGGCCTGCTCGCGCTCGAGAAGTTGCGGAAGAGCTGGTACCCAAACCTTCCCAGGGAGACGAAGAACAGGCCCGCCAGGATCGCCAGCGACCAGAAGAGGCGGTTGGAGATGCCTGGCTGGGGTGCCTTGCCGGGCGGGGGCGACGCCGGGTTTGGCTCCCAGCCGAGTTTGCCCACCAGGACGGGAGCGCCCCGGGTGATGTCGCCGGCCTCGTACTTCATGATCTTGAGGAAGTAGCCGTTGAAGACGACCCGTTCCGAGACGTTCGGGCCAACCGGGAAGCCCTCGGGCGGTTCCTCGAAGACGCAGCAATAAAGAACCCTGTGCAGATCAGGGGTGCTGATCCAGGCCTCATGGAGCCAGCCGGTCTTGCTCAGCTTCGACTCGAACCGGAGGGTTCGCAGGGCCGTGCCGAAGAGGTGGATGGGCACGCCGCGGTATAGCTCGGGACGCTCCCAGAGATGGGTCAAAACGATGTCGCGCCGGCTTTGCCGGGCCAACTCGCCGGGGGTCAGCTTTCTGGCCTTTTCCAGAAGATAGGCGTACGCGGCATTGTCGCGAAACGACATCGGCGTGCGGTCAGTCACCGTCTCGAACTCGACGGCGCGATCGGCGGCCACCGGTTCGGCCTTGGACGTGGCCACCGGCTCGGCTTCCGGTGGGCGTGGGCGAGCGCGCGCGTACTCCCAGACGACCACCCAGCCCGCGACCATGATCGCCGCCAGGAAGAGCAATCGGGGCAATTCGGAGCCCCGGAAGAACCGGCCACTTGCGCGCGATTCCACCCGATCAATCTCCCTCGTTGGGATGCAGTTCCTGGAACGACAGCTTGGGTTCCTTCTTGGCCTTTTCAAAAGCCCGGGAGAAGGCGTTGATCACGTTCATCAGCTCCGAGTACCGGAGATTCGGGTCGACCTTGAGCAGCGTCTGGTCGAAGGGCAGGTCGGGATCTTGAAAGTAGCGGGACAGCGTCTGTTCAAGCTGGTCGAGTTCAATCTGGTTCTGCTCGACCAGCACCTGGACGAGCCTGCCCCCGTCTCCGGCCTTCAGGACCGTCGGCAGGGTCCGTAGCGAAACGGGAATGTCACTTGATGCCGGGGTCTCGCTGGCGGACGGCGCGGCCGCCATCGCCGTCGCCGGCTGCGGGGGCAGCAAGGTCATCACGAACTGCCCTTCCTGCGGCGCGGGGTGATAGGTCAGCACGAAGAACGTCAGAAGCTGAAAGGCCATGTCGAGCATGGGAGCGATCGGCACGTTTGGCTCATCAACCTTTTGTCTCTTCGGTTTCTTCATGGGATTCACTCCGGCAGTGGGCAGTGGGCAGTCTAAGGTGCGCTTGGCCCAGACCCGCGCTTTCTCAATCTTCTTGAAGCTCCGAGAGTCGCCATCAACAAGGCTAAATCCCCACTGCCACCTGCCCACTGCCACCTAGCTACTCGTCATCGCCTTGAGGGCGAACTTGACGAAGCCCTGAGACTGGCACGCGTTGAGCAGGCTCATCACCGAAGCGAACGTCGAATCCTTATCGGCCCGGAAGACGATCATGGTGGGCAGTCCCTTGGCCTTGTCGAACTTCAGGCCCGAAGCCTTGAGGTTCAGCTTGACCAGGTCCGCCTGGTGGCGGATGGTCGTGATCGCCTCGTTGAGCGGCTGCGCCTGGCCGCCGACCAGAAGATGGCCGTCCTTGTCGACGTTGAGCACGATCCGGTCTTCGGAAACGCGCTGGGAGTCCTCGACCGGCCGCGCCGAGCCCGCGACCGGCA
>JBMFUH010000750.1:0-3988 GCA_049966735.1 Isosphaeraceae bacterium | reverse complement strand
CAGCGCCACCATCATTCCTAGCGCTCCGCGCATCAATTCGCCCATCGCGCGCCTCCAAGTGAACAAAGAGTTAGTGAAACCTAGAGTAGTATGCAAGGCGACTACTCATCTGTCCAGCAAAAAATTCGTGAAATGGAATTGTCCGATGGCCGTGGGGAAACAACGCGGCCCGGGCAACGAGCCCGGGCCGTTGGGGATGGTGGTTCAGGTTGGTCGTCTCAAGATCAGTCGCCCCCCGACGGGAGGGCCGGTTGCCTTAATCGCTTAGAACCTTCGAGATATCGGCCACGATGGTGGAAATCTCGGCCTCGGTCAATGCTCCCTTGTAGGCATGGTTGACCTTGACCTTGTGCCGTTTCCACATCAGGACCGTGAAATCGGCGTTCTTGGCGATCTCATAGTCGGGAGGTCCCACGGGATCTTGATGCATCGTCAGCGGGACGTGAGTGATGCCCGCATCGGCTGCCAGCTTCTTGAGATCTTTCTTCGTCTTGTCGCCCTCCTTGGTCAGGATGACGACGAAGCTCTTGAGCTTGCTATTCTCGCCAATCTTCTTGTCGATCTGCTTGACCAAACTGGTCAAGGGCTCGGAGATCTCGCGGGCGAACACGCAGACCACCGGAGCGGAACCGTACCTTCAGCGATAGCAAAGGGTTTGCCCCTTGTGCGGCCCCGTCACATCGTCGACATCAAAGGCCCCGACGATTTTGCCCACCGTCAGGCCGGATTTCACGGCTTCCCCCGCGTGAGCGGACCCCATCATGACGATGGTGACCGCCATCGCGGAAGCCGCCACAGCGAGTTTCAGTCGCATACGCGTCTCCTCGAATGGACCTGAGCTCGCATCCCCATACTTAGTCTCCTCGAATCCCGGCACAAGTCAAGCCGTCGGCGGATCGCGGCCAGGGGCAACGTCCGGCGGCACCATCCCACTCCCGCTGTCCGCTTGCTCACCGCGCGGTGGTTGCCGCTCGAGGCGTGAGCTCTTTCTGGACGTGGATTTTCCGTAGCGTCTTCGCCAGGATCGAGTCGGTTTGAAAGAGGCCCTTGCTGACCCGCACGTCGATCAGCAGGAGGCTCGCTTGCAGCGCCGGCAACTGGCGGATGTCCTCGCAGGCCCGCTCGAACTCGGTCCGCGAATCATCGATCTGGTCGAGCAGGTGCTTGATGTCGCCGCGCCCCGCCAGTCTGAGCTTTCGTCTCTGTGCCTCGGTGAGCTGAAACGTACGATCGAGGGCCTGGAGCTCGCTTGCCAGCAGACTGTCGAGCTGACCGCGAAACCGCTTCTCTCCGTCCTCGCCGCCGAACGCCCAATCATCGAACGAACCGTCGTCGGGAATGCTCCCTTCGTGCATCCATCTGCGGATCTCGCCGCGCAAGAGTCGCAGGCGAACCAGGTCGACTGTCTGTTCGTCGGCGGCCTGAGCCAGGATCAGCCCGGGCGAGAGCGGCAGGCAAACGGCGATCATCGCCAGGAAAATGAACAGGCGCTGCTTCATTTCCTCTCCGAATCTCTTCTTCTGGCCCGAGGATCTTTTTTCGATTCCGGGCCTCCGGGTCGAGGCCCCGTCACTCAGATTACGGCGGGAGCGGAAGGGACTCAAGCCGATCCGCGCGGATGCCCGGCCGCGGATCGATCGGACTGACCCCCAATCTCGCCCTATCCGGCAAAATCCTCAAGATCCGTCAAGTTGGCAGGACGAAAATGCCGAAGCGTACAGTGAATGTCTCAGCGAAGGACGCCGCTCCACCAATGTCTGGAATCGGGCGAGCGCGTTCCTTCGCCAGGATCCTTTGCCAAGATTCTCGCCAGGATGGAGAGGTGCAGGGGCCATGTCGCACCGGATTCATCGACCAGATCGCGTCAGGTTCGTGCCTGGATCAGACCTTCTGGAGCCGCGCCAGCTTCTCTCTGGCGCGAGGCACGCAACTCACGCGGACCTACTCCCCCCCCCACCCGTCGAGACCGCCAGCGCCACGGCGATCCTCCAGAGTCAGGCCGGGGCCGACTTCCAGAAGCTGGCGGCCGACCTTCAGAATCTGGAACAAGCCTCCCACGTCACGCCCGGTCAGTACGCCACGCTGGAGTACGATGCCACGACCATCGACATGGCCATCACGACGTCGGGGCTTCCCGGAAGACAGGCGGCCATCCAGCTTGACGCCATGCAGAACGTGCTCGATCAGTCCTTCCTGGCCGGCACGTACCGGGGGAGCGGCTGGTCGGAACTCGAGTCCAAGGTCTCGGCCAACCTCCACGGTGTGATGGTCAATTATGTGCTCACCCAAGCGCAGGTTGCCGCGACCACCCCGCACGGCGTCATCTCCAACTCGTTCGTCCAGCAGACCTTTGATCAGATGAAGACGATCGCCCGCCAGGCTCATGTCACAGCGGCCGAGCACGCCCAGATCCTGGCGGACGAACAGGCCGTGATCAAAGATCTGGGCCCCACTCCCGATACGAATCTGGGCGGTGCCGCGCCTCGCAACCCGTTGACCGTCTGGCTCGACAGCCAGGTGCCCAATTTCGTGCACGCGCGAACACCTCGCATCAATCACCCCCGACGCGTCAGAGCTTGATCCGCGCCGCGGCTTGGTCGCGGCTTCTGTCCGGCCCTCTTGAGGGCGAGAATAGCCTGGGCTCTCAAGATGGAAAGCACATTGTCCGCCTCGACCTACGCCTCGAGATCCTCGCGCTCCGCGGAAGTGATCTTCCCCCGCTGCTGTTTCGCGAGGAGCTCAAGCATCCGTTCTTGATCTTCCTGACCGATGGCCAGGCCAAGGATGAAACGCGCGCCTTCCGTTGGCATTTCCCCACCTTTCATCTCGAGGGCTCGGCTCAAGATGGTGGCACCGGTCTTCTTCGAGCTTCCGAGGTTGGCCTGCATAAACGGTGCTCCCATAGTTATCTTACCACATTCCGCCGCGACGCGCGAAAACCGCGAACGGACCGCGCGCGGAACTCCGGGGCAGCAGAAAGGGCCAACGGCCGAAAAACCCCGCCTTGCCTTTCAGGCCCTTCACGCCTTGATCCGCGCCCCGCGGATTTGCACGGGGATGCCGTCGCGGCTGAGGTACTGGAAGCCGATGTGTCCCCGGCGCGGGCGATCCTTGAGCGGCGGCGCGGGCGTGCCGTCGTGACGCTTCACGGTCTGGTCCTGCTTGCTCAGGTCGACGTCCTGGATGACTTCTCCATTGGCGGTGACCTTGAGATGATCGCCCTTCAGCTCGATCCGAAAGCTGTTCCACTCGGTTGGCCGGTAGACCTGCTTGGTGGGAGCCAAGGCCCGATAGATGCCGCCAGTCAGCTCCGAGTCCTTCGCACTCGTGTTGTAGCGATAATCGGCGACCTGCATCTCCATGCCGTCGAAGGCCGGATCGCCCAACATCGGCGACCGCAGCGCCACGCCGCTGTTGCCCAGCTCTCCCAGCTTGATCTCGAACTCGAGGATGAAGTCGCCGTACTCCTTGTCGCTCACCAGCCAGACGTCCCGCTGCTTGGTGGAAGAAAGCACGCCGTCCTTGACGGTCCAGACCACTCCCTGCACAGGCTTACTCAGGTCGTTCCAGGCGCGGATGGACCAGCCTTCGGGAACGCCGTCGCGGGGGAAAAGGGCCACGAAACCTTCCTCCGCGACGACCGTGCGGGATTGAAGCGCGGCCAGGCAAAGCAGTGTCGCGCAAAGGCCCATCCAGAACTTGCACATGAGGCACCTCCAGGAGCGGGAAAGTTGGGGACGGCTCGTAGGCCAGCCGAGACGGCTGTTGTCTGACCAGATCATTGCGCGTCTCGGCCGCCCACTCGTCATACTGAATTCAGGAGATCATGCGCGAGGATGCCTTCGAAAACAATGACCCGACAGATGGCTAGAGCGGTTTCCACATGTGTTGCGCACAGCCCCGCGAGTTGGAACCAGCCGATGATGTCCTTGAGAGTCACCTTCTCGAGCGCCGCTCCCAAGGCGTCGTAGACGGCACCCTTGCTCCG
>JBMFUH010000749.1:1570-3991 GCA_049966735.1 Isosphaeraceae bacterium | reverse complement strand
GCCCTGGAGGATGTTGCGAAAAAACAACGGACATCGAGACGACAACCGGTCAGTTTTTTGCGTCGTCCGGCCAGTGCAGCGGGCCTTTGTTGACTGATGATAGATGGGACCGGAGGGTGCGCGCGGCGGGATCGAACTGAACCAGGACGACCGAACCTTCCGGCGTCGTACCGACGTTGATGATCTTGCGGCCGTCGCGTAACGTCTTCTCCTGAGCGACATGCAGATGTCCACACAGGTGAAGCCGCGGTGATATCGTCTTTTGTGCTTCGAGAAAACAGCGCTGGCCTCCGTGCCGGCCAGAGGGGGTCAGGTCGGCCAGGCCGACGGCACAGGCGTGGGTGAGCAGAACATCGATGGGCCCCTCTTGGGCGATCTGCTTGGCCCATCCAGCCACATCCTGATCGGTCACGTAGTGAGTCATCCGGTACGACTTGGCCCAGATGCCGCCAATGGCGGCAAGTCTCAGCCCGTTCTTGTCGCGGACCTCGCCCTGACCCAGCAAGACGGCGGAGCCGTCGCGATTGGTCGCGGAGCCAAGGAGCGCGAGCGGATCATGATTGCCGAACGTGGTCCACGTCGTGCAGAGGTCAAGGAAGCGCTCCAGTTCCCGCGCGGAAACCTGATCCGGGTCTCCCCAGTCGCCACAAGAGATCAGCAGGTCGGGACGCAACTCCCGGCAGGCCTTTTCCGCCAGCGTGAAGTCGCCATGGAGGTCGCTGATCACGAGGATTCGCATTACGCACCTCGATGGTGAATCGCCAGGGAAGATCATGCTCGCGGCCGGAACCAGACCGATGCTGTCTGGCCAAGTGGATTTCAGTTTTCCTCAGCCCATCTTTCCCACGCGCCGCGCGGCTTCCGGCAGACTTCGCTGGCTCAGGTCGAGCACTTGCACGGCGCCGCTTTGACCACCAAAGACGATTGTCCGACCGTCGGGGGCATACGCCAGGATCCTGACCCATCCGACTCCGTCGGCGAGGGTCGCCCTGAGCTGCCCGGTCCGCATGTCCCAGAACCGGATGGAACGGTCCTGGTCGGCCGAAGCCAGGGTGCGCCCGTCCGGTGAGACGGCCAGGTCGTTGACGCCGAAAGCATTGGAACCCAGGTGCAGGCATACTCTGCCGCCGCGGTAGTCCCAAAGAATCAGATCCTTCAAGTTGTTTCCCCAGCGGGCGAGGACAACGGTACGGTTGTCTGGGGCGAACTCGAATGCCTGCACGGATTTGATCCGGTGTGTACTCGGCAAGGGCTCTTTTCCGGGCTTGAGTGACCAGAGGTGAAACTCGCCGCTGAACGTGGAGGCGGCAAGAACCGCTCCGTCGGGAGAGAACTGGACCGCCTTGGCGATGTCGCTCAGGCCGCTGAAGACCCGGGTCTCCTGGCGATCCTCGACGTCCCAGAGCCGGACCGTCCGATCCAGTCCCCCCATGGCCAGGGTCCGTCCATCGGGGGAAGCCGCCACGCAGCGCCGCCCGGCGCCTGGTTTCTCGTCCAGCATTTCCCAGCCGGAATGCTTGGACCGCTTCCAGACCGTGAACCCACGTAGTCCCGCCGCTGCGAGATACTTGCCGTCGGGAGTCGTCGCGATCCCGTAGACGTGCCAGTGATTGGTGATATCCTCCAGTTCCTTGCCCCAGCCGCCTCCATCACTTCGCATATTCCACATTCTCACATGATTATCCAATCCGCTAGTGAACAGCGTCCTCCCGTCATGATCAAAGGTCAAATCACCTACCGGATATTCATGTCCTCGCAGCTCTGATCTACCGCCTTGCGCTCGCGAGTCTCGTTCCTTCACTGAGCCTACAAAATAGCCCGCTAGACCGAGCAGGAAGAACACCAGAAGAAGATAGTGGCCAGAAGTCGACAGGCGCACCGCCGAGTGTCGGGATCGGCACAAGGGGGTCTGGTTGCCTTCCTCACTTTCCTCACTGCTCCACTCTGCCGACTTCGTATTCATAGGGCGCATGGAACCGCAACTCCTGATGCTCGCAGGTTAGTCCATGGAATTTTAGCAATGCCATGCGTGTTCGCACGCATCTACGGGACATCTGCCCGCGGGTGGGTGAGAACAACGTCGTCCTCAATTTGATTAGAGGCGAGCTGACCAGCCCGAGCGGAGAGCAGTCGAGCAGCCGACACGGAACAGTCTGCCATCGCCTCGCGGTACACGGCGAACTGAAAAACGCTCGGTCGCCTCTGCTCCCGCTTCCGGCACGATCCTACACAAATCGCTTGCGGCGAGTGCCGCCGCAACCTGGCTAGGACTTACCTACTATCATAACGAATTTCCTAGGAGTTGTGACTCCCGTGCTCCCCGAGGGATGTCGGAATCTCGCATGTCCAATCCGTGGTTCAGGTTTGGGCGTTCGGTCCCTCGCTCAATTCTAGGTCGCGATTCGACCCCAGACCGCGCCG
>JBMFUH010000749.1:0-1470 GCA_049966735.1 Isosphaeraceae bacterium | reverse complement strand
GGGCGTTCGGTCCCTCGCTCAATTCTAGGTCGCGATTCGACCCCAGACCGCGCCGGGAAAACGAGCATGTACCTGTTTTGAGACATCGTGACGCGGGATCGCGACAAGTTGAGGGAGTGCATCGGGTCATTCCGCGTCGAGGGGGCTGCGGTCGTGGAGCTTGAGGTAGCTTTCGTACCGACCCTGGTGGATCTGTCCCCAGTGCACGGCTTCTTTCACCGCACAGCCGGTCTCATGGGTGTGTGAGCAATCAGGGAACCGGCACTGGGAGATGTACGGTCGGAATTCGATGAAGTAGCCCTCGAGTTCGCCGGGCCCCACGCCCCAGAGCTCGAACTGCCGCAAACCAGGCGTATCGACCACGTAACCGCCCAGGTCGAGGCGAATCAGCTCCGCGGCCGAGGTGGTATGCTTTCCCTTGGAGGTCCAGTCGGAGACTTCGCGGACTTTCAGGTTCAGCCCCGGCTGGACGACGTTCAAGAGCGAGCTCTTGCCGACACCGCTCTGACCTGAAACCGCGGTGACTCCTTCCGCCAGCAGGCCGGTCAGGCGATCGATGCCCCGGCCGTCGACCGTCGAGGTCACGATCGTTTCGTAGCCAAGCTGGGAATAGAGACCGATCACCCACTGAAAGAGAGCGATATCGACCAGGTCAGCCTTGTTCAGAACGATGACCGGACGCACGCCGCCGATCTCGGATGCGACGAGGTAGCGATCGATCAGGTTGAGCTTGAGCGGAGGGGCGGCCAGGGCCGCGACGATGAGCACGGTATCGACGTTGGCGGCGATCACATGCTGGCGATGGCGATATTCGCGGGTGATCACCCCCCGCCGCGTCAGGACCTTCTCGATCAGCCCCTCATCTCCACCGGGAGGCGCGGGTCGAAACCAGACCCGGTCTCCCACGGAGACCACGTTTCGCCCCTCGATGGCCAGGTTCTTGAGCAGCCGGCGCACGTGACAGGGATAAGTTCGTCCGTCCTCGGTCTGGACAATCGAGACCAGGCCATAAATGCGCACGACCCGTCCCTGGAGGCAGGTCGAGCTGACGGCCCGCACCGCCGACGCATCGGCCGAGGCGTCGCTGGCGGCCTCGTGCGCGTTCTCCTCCGCGACCTCGGCCATGATCGTCCGATGGCGGGAGAGTTCACCCCTGGGTCGCACCCGTTCGGAGAGTGCTCCCTCGGCCTGCCCCTTCCCCTCATCGTCGTAGCTACGCGTCAGGTCGTTGGCGCGCGTGCGCTTCTGGCGATTCTTCTTGAGTGCTACCCGCAGCTTCCGCTTCTTGGTCACGCGCCTGGGCACTCCTCTCGATGGGGCCGCATCCGCCTGAGCAGGAAATCGGATCGGGTCGGACGCTTGGGACCACGCGTCCCGCGCTCCTGGCACACGACCCGCGAGCTACCGCGAGTGCAGGGGCCGTCTGCCTCCGGTCTTCTCCGCACTGTTTCCGGCCGCTTCTCCCAGAAC
>JBMFUH010000748.1:0-3996 GCA_049966735.1 Isosphaeraceae bacterium | reverse complement strand
GCTCCTCGCCGATGGTCTGTGCCTGCTCCACCAGAACGTCGCCCTTGGAATAGGTGTCGAAGTAATCGCTCACATGGCCGCGGGCCTCGTCGCGCAGCCGGGCGGTGATCTCGGGCTCGTAGGTCAGCGTGGGACGGCCATCGATGCGGTGGGCGACGAGATGGAACAGCGTCTCGCCGATGCGAGGGGTCGTGAACGCCGCCACGAAATCGCGGCTGACCGGCCCGTCGGGCTTGACGATCCGCTCCGGCACCACGCGGTCGCGCGGCACCGGGCGAGCCGAAGACCAGGGCTGCCCGACGTTGTGGATTGACAGAACGGTGGCCGCCTCCTCGTTCCGAGGCAGGGCGTCCGGGCCCAGGACGCCGTTCTCCAGCAGGGGCTGAAAGGCCTTCTGAAGCTGGACGTGCAGGTTGTCGCGTCGTTCCTGGGTATCGGTGGCGGCCTTGATGTCGAGGTAGGTTTCGGGCTGGAGATTCCAGGCGGCTCGAGCGGCTTCGGCAACGTCCTCGAAGCGCTCGGATTTGGAGATCGTGACCGTGAGGTCGTCCAGGCGGTCGGCCAGGTCCTTGATGGGCGCGGGATCGTTGGCCATCGAGGGGGGAACCTTGTCGGCCGCGGCCTGCCGCTCGTTGCTGGTCTTGGTCTGGTTGCGGATCTTGAATTCCCTGACCTTGACCCGGATTTCTCGATCGGGTTTCTCGCCCAGGCGGTAGACCAGGGGCGGACCAGAGCCGTGCACGATCAGGGCGACCGCGACGACCGATACGGTCACGACCGACAATCCAAGCAGGCGGGCACGCTGGCGGGCCAGGCGGCTCTGTTTCTGGGTTGAGGAGGGAAGGGACCGAAGCTGGGCCCGCGAGGTCTTGGCTTTTCGTCTACCGATGCTCATGGAAGCAACTCAGCCGGCGTGGTCGACTCCCCAAGGAATCCCACGCAGAAGTGCGCCAGTGTCACGCGACACCAGCTTCGCAAGCGCTCCCGCTCTCGGGGAGCCTCGCTCCGCCTCACTCCGAGGCGGACGCACGAGACATCGGGTCTCTCGGGGGCTCGAGCCCTGCTTCCGGGTGATCCGGTCGCGGTTCTCGATCCCGACCCGATTCCTCCTCTTCATACGCGTTCACGATGGCTTGTACCAGAGGGTGCCGGACAATATCCGAGCGATCGAGAAAAACGGCGGCCACCCCGGGAACCTTCGCCAACCGGTCAACGGCGTCGGCCAGGCCGCTCTTCGTCCCGATCGGCAGGTCCACCTGAGTGATGTCTCCCGTCACCACGATGCGAGCATTTTGCCCCATCCTCGTCAAGAACATTTTCATCTGGGGGACGGTGGCGTTCTGCCCCTCGTCGAGAATGATCATGGCATCATTCAGGGTCCTCCCCCTCATGTACGCCAGCGGAGCGATCTCGATCAGGTCGTTTTCCATGTAGCGGCGAATCTGATCATACTCCATGAGATCGTGCAGTGCATCAAGGAGCGGTCTCAGGTAGGGATTGATCTTCGCTTCGAGGTCGCCCGGCAGAAATCCCAGATGTTCGCCCGCTTCCACGGCGGGACGGACCAGGACGATCTTCTTGATTCGCCCTTTCCGCAGCGCCGTGACCGCCAGCGCCACGGCCAGATACGTCTTGCCGGTGCCCGCCGGCCCCACGCAGAAGACCAGGGCGGCCTCGATGAGCGCCTTGAGATAGCGCGCTTGCCCCTCCGATCGCGGCCGGACCACCCGGTTGCCCTCGCGGATCTCCAGGTGGCCGCCGGTTTCGCCTGCCGCCGAGCACTGCAAGGTCCGGTCGATCAGGTCGGCCACGTCAATAGCCAGCACATTCCGCCGCGACCGGTAGATCGACCGCAAGCTCTCGAAGATCTGCCGGGCCTGCTCGACCCGGCTCCCTTCCCCCTCAACGCGCACCTCGCCATGACGCGCCAGCACTTTCACCCCCAGCGCATCGCGAATCTGCCGCAGATGCTGGTCGCGGCTGCCGAGAACCGCCAGTTCCTCCGCATGGCCCTCGAGACTGATCGTAGCTTCTGGCATGCTGTGCCTCTCGCCGGTCCTCAAGAGGAACCGCGACGCTGCCCCTCCGCTCTCCTGGACCTCGCCTGCCGCCACCTCAGCCGCGCCGACAGACCATCATTATTATTGTATCGAATACGGAAAGGATAAAGTATCCGGGATTGCCGATCTGGGTGCCAAGGGCTATTCCTTCACCCGAGGTGCCAGGACAACACACTTCTTTTTCGACCACGAGCGCCAGTTCCTCCCGGGCAGCAAAACCAGGCAGCGCCCTCAAGGCCCCAGGGTCACCCAGTATCCATAGGCGACGGGAGCGGCGAAGAGCAACGAGTCGAGCACGTCGAGCACCCCTCCAAATCCCGGCACGGCCGACGAGGCGTCCTTTCTCTGACAGTCGCGCTTGATCATCGACTCCATCAAATCGCCAAGCTGAGCGAGTGCGCCCACCAGCAGCCCGAACCCCACGGCGGCAGGCCAGGTCAGCGAGGAGACATGGAGAATCTCCTTGCTGAGAGCCGCGACGAAAAGCGAAGCACCGACCGCAAAGACCATGCCGCCAATCGCTCCCTCGGTCGTCTTGTTGGGACTCAGACTGGGCCAGAGCTTGTGGCGGCCGGCCAGCCGGCCCAGCGTGTACGCTCCGGTGTCGGCCCCCTTGGCGGTCGCGAAGAGAAAGACAAGGGGCATGACGCCATGATACGTCCCCTCCAGCCAGCGCATCTGGATGATGAAGCTGCCCAGGAGTCCCACGTACGCGACTGCCAGCATCGTGCCGGCGATCGTCCCCATGGTGCGGCCTGGCCTGACGAACTGGACACTCTGGACGATGAAACTCACCATGAGCACGCCCACGAACGCCAGCAGCGGCCAGGAGAGGACGTTGGTCGGCTCGGCGGGCTCATAGGTCAGGGGAACCGAGTGGGTCGCGGCTAGGAGCGAGCTGGTTAAATGCGGAATCCAGTTGGCCACCAGGAGGGCGGCAACCCCCCCCAGCACGCTGTTCATCGACGGCCGGGTGTCGGTGGCTCCCAGCAAACGGACCAGCTCGAACGCCGCCGCCCCCATCGCCAGGAGCGAGAGCACGAACCAGAGGGGAAACCAGGGCGCGAACCACTCGTCAATGAGCAGAACGCCGAGCAGGACGGCGAGCAGGCTCAGACCGCTGACAACTCGCGTACCTATCATAATGGGAGGGAAACTGAAGCCAGGAGGTCCGGAAGTCAGGTTGCCAGTTCGTGGGCCTTGCGAACCGCCAGCCGCGAGCGGTACGGAGGTTGAACGAGGTCACATTACTTTACACGCTCCCGGCGCCCGCCGCCAGAGAAGCAGCCGGCAGTCCGCCGAACTTGCGCTCGCGTCGCGCAAACGATGTACACGCCGCCAGCAGGTCGTCCTCGCGGAAGTCGGGCCAGAGCGTGGGCGTCACCCAGAGCTCGGTGTAGGAGATCTGCCAGAGCAGGAAGTTGCTGATCCTCATCTCGCCCGCCGTGCGGATCAGCAGGTCCGGATCGGACATCCCCGCCGTATTGAGATACGCGGCGAAGAGCTGCTCGTCAACCGCCCGGGGGTCCACCCGGCCAGCGCGGACGTCCTCGGCCAGCCTCCGGGCGGCGTCGCCGATCTCCGTCCGCCCACCGTAGTTCACAGCCAGGCAGAGTACCATCCCCGTGTTCCCGGCCAAAAGCGCGCTGGTCCGGTCAAATTCCTCGAGCACCTCGGCGGGCAGCCCCTCGCGCCGGCCGATCATCCGAAGCTGGACGTTCTGGTCCTGCAGCTCCTCGCGCTCGACGATCAGAAAATGCCGGAGCAGGCGCATCAGGAACTTCAACTCGCGGGGCGGACGCTTCCAGTTCTCCACCGAGAGACAATAAAGCGTGAGCTGCTCGAGCCCCAGCCGACAGCCTTCCTCCACGACAGCACGCACGCTCTGAATGCCGCGGCGATGTCCCACGATCCTGGGCAGTCCCCGGCGCTGGGC
>JBMFUH010000747.1:0-3999 GCA_049966735.1 Isosphaeraceae bacterium | reverse complement strand
GGGGGGGGGGGGGGAAGTCTTCGGCGGATTCTCATTGCGTGTCATCAGGAACCGCCTTCGAGAGGAGGAGCGAATGAGGTTCGATTCGCATACGGGCATCCGCGAGTTCAAGAAAGCCATGCCGTAACCGACGGCTGCACCTGACGCTCACCGCTTGCTCGGTTTGGGACGGATAAACCGGCGCGCCATCCGCGCCGTTCCCGCATAGGAGATCGGGGAGTGACTCATAAGCCGCCCACCTCTATCCAATCCCGATGAACGACGAGGCAGGAGGCTTCGGGAGGCGGATCTCACCGCCGCACAAAATGCGGCAGCGGAGGCTCGTCGCCAGCAACGCCAGACTGTCGAATACCAGGAAGATCTCGCCCGTGACATCGAGGCTTATCGCTGGGAGTTCCCTCCCGTTGCGATCGATCATTAGCTGACGGTGGCACTGTAGTCGTTGCGCCTGGTACGTGAGCGGCAGGGCCTGTGCTTGACCGACCTTGCCGAAAGGACGGGCATCGATCGCACGGCGATCAGCAAACTCGAAACGGGCAAGATTCCTAACCCAACCGTCGGCAAACTGAAGAGGCATGCCGCTGCGCTCGGCAAGTCCCTGAGCTGGACTTTGAGCGAGGCAAGTTGACGCGCGACGCGGACTTGGTCTTCAATACGTCAAGCCGAACCCGTAGGGAAAGAGCGGTTCCCTGACATGCTCGTCGCCGACGTTGCAAGGGATCTGGTCCATCGATCGGGGCCAGGTGTGGGGGAGCTTGCCGGTCGGCTTGACATCGCCAAAGAGGACGTCGGTGACGCCCTGGCCCTCACTTCCGGGCAGCCAGGCCGCGATCACCGCGTCGCTGGCTTCGAGCACTGGTCCCAGCAGCACGGGGCGGCCCGAGAGGACGACCGTGACCACTGGTCTACCGGCCTCCCTCACCTTCTTGAGCAATTCCAGATCTTCCCTGGGTAGGCTCAGGTCCTTGCGATCGCCGAACATCTCGGCGTAAGGACGCTCGCCCACGACGACAAGAACCGCATCGGCACTCTCGGGAACCGCGCCGCCCGGTTTGAGAACGTCTATCTCCGTGCCAGGCCCAACAGCCTTGCGAACTGCCTGGAGAATGGTTGTTCCGCCCCTGGTCACGGGGCCCGTCTTGCCTTGCCACTTGATCGTCCAGCCGCCGCACTGGATGCCCAGATTATCGGCTGCCTGACCCGCCACGAGCAGCTCCTTTACCTTCTTCGAGAGAGGAAGCACGCCCTTCTCGTTCTTG
Organism: Isosphaeraceae bacterium; assembly: GCA_049966735.1. Classification (GTDB taxonomy): domain Bacteria; phylum Planctomycetota; class Planctomycetia; order Isosphaerales; family Isosphaeraceae; genus Aquisphaera. The sequence continues at coordinate 2,740 of JBMFUH010000747.1, read as the reverse complement.
AGCAACACGAGCGACTTCCGCACACATTCGCGAGCTGCTTGCCGGTGCTCGGCAGAGCCGACGGCCCTGGTGAGCGCGGGGTCCGAGAAGGGATGGTCGGCCAAGTGCATTCTCGCCTTGAGGAGGAGGATCCGTCTGGCCGCGTCGTCGATCCGAGACTCGGGCACCTTGCCTTCGTGGACCAGATCCTTGAGCTTGGTGATGAACTCGACGTAATTGTTCGGCTTGCCGGGACCGTTGGGAATCATGACCATATCGATGCCGGCGTTGATCGATTTTTCGATGGCCGTCTTGTAGTCGCCCGAGAGCTGGTCGATCGCCGCCCAGTCGGAGACGATGAATCCGTCGAAGCTCAGCTCCTTCTTGAGCAGGTCGGTCAGAAGCTGGTGGTTGCCGTGCATCTTCACCCCGTTCCAAAGGCTGTACGAGGCCATGATGGAGCCAGCGCCCGCCTTGATCGAGGAGACGTAGCCGGGGAGGTGAACCTTCCGGAGCGTGGCCTCGTCGCACTCGGTGTTTCCCTGGTCGACGCCGCCGGTCGTGCCGCCGTCGCCCATGTAATGCTTGGCACAGGCGAGGACCGAGGTCGCGTCGGCCAGGCTGGCCCCTTGCAGTCCGCGGACGGCCGCCGCGCCGTTGATCTCGGCGAGTTCCGGGTTCTCGCCGAAGCTCTCGTACGTCCGTCCCCAGCGCTCGTCGCGGGCGACCGCGACGCACGGGGCGAACGCCCAGCGAATCCCCGTGCCCACCATCTCCAGGGCAGTGATCCGCGCGGCCTTCTCGACGAGTGCCGGATCGCGCATGGCCCCCAGGCCGATGTTGTGCGGGAAGATCACGGCCCCGTCCACGTTGTTGTGGCCGTGAACCGCATCGATGCCGTAGAGGATCGGAATCTTGAGCCGGCTCTTGAGCGCCCAGCCTTGCAGCTCATCAACGGTCTTCGCCCAGCCCTGGGCCGTGATGTCGTCGGGATCGGAATCGCCGCCGCTCAGGACCGAGCCCAGCGCGTACCTGGCAACGTCGCCTTTGTCCTTGAGGGCCTTGAGGTCGGCCTGGGTCATTTGGCCGATCTTCTCGTCCAGCGTCAACGCCTTGAGCCACTGCTCGGCCTGCTTGGCCGCAGCCACGTCATCGTTCTCCGCCGCCCTGACCCGACTGCCGAAGAGCGCCGGGATGAATGCCGTCGCGGTGATGATACACCAACTCAGTGTGCGTTGCAGCATGGTCATGGTCGCCTCGTGACGTTGCCAAGAGATTTTGGCCAGAGCCGGAATCCAGCAGCTTTCCAAAACCTCAGGATCGCCGGAAAGCCCGACGAGATCAACCGGCAAGTGCCGCCGCGGCTTGGCGGAGGCTCACTTGCGCCAGCCGGACTGATCGATGCGCTTGAGCTCTCCTTCGATGTCGCCGCCTTCGTAGAATGACAACCTGCCGCGGACGCGGACAGTCTGACCGGGCGGACAGTCAGGGAATTGTGGGTCGGCGTGGAGGCAGGGACATTGCTCGTTGCCCCAGCAGCGCTGAATTGGGAGCCAGCCAGTGATGATCCAGCGCTTGCCTGTTTCGGAGCACACGGCGGCATACGGCGGACGGAACACCTTGTTGGCGTTGGTCTGTGCCGCGAAGCCACGGGCTCGCGCGAGCATCACGCAGTTCTGAACGCGCAGGTCTGTCAGCTTTTCACCTGAGCCGTTGCGCAACCAGAGCTCCATCCGCACCTCACCAGGTCGCGGTTTGACCCTGGCCCCGAAGACGATGCCGTTGGGCAAAGTGCGTTCACTCTCCAGCGAGCCGTCTGGCCGCCGAGCCCATTCCAGTCGCGGCAGTGTGATACCCCGCGAATCCCAGCAGGTCGGGATGTGCGTGTGGGCAAGATAGATCAGACCCAGGTTGGAGAAGATGGCCTCGGGCAGGTCGACGACCACGTAGCTGGAATCGTCCCAGGGCGTGATGAGGCTGAACTTGGTCTCGCGCTGGGGCATCACGGCCCCCTCGAGAAAGCCGATGCGGGGATGACGTCCCCCTGGATAGGGCAAGACTCGGAGCGGATCGTCACGCCGGCGCGGAGGCGGCGCCTTATGGGCGAGACCGAACTTGCGGATTGCCGCACCAACTTCCGCGAGCGTCAACCCGGTCGCGTCGCTGACCTCATTGGGAGTGAAGTGATGAAATACGACCATGTTCTCCAGCCATGCTTGAAGGTCGGCGTCGCTCGTGGGCCGGCGAAAGTCAGTGAGCAACTGGCTCACCTCGGTGCGTAGCCAGGCGGGAGTCTCGCTGGCATCGGCCCATACCGAAGGGGCCAGGAATGTCTCGCGCTTGACTCGAGCGGTGATCAGCTCGGTCTTGAACAGCCTGGCTTCGGCCAGCGGTGTGCCCCGCGGGCTGAGGATGAAACTGTCTCCATAGCCGATCTGCCCAGGGCGGTCAGACTTCACGACGTTGGCCCGGACGACGACCATCTTGAGCTGGCAGGCCAGGCCGATATGGCAATTTCGCACCCAGATCCGGTGATCGTCCGCGACGGCCGACCCGATCTCGTTGTAGTGCGGCGTGAAGAGAAGCTTCGCCCCTTGCAGCCGCGCCGCCATCGCCACGTACGGCAACGACGTGTCATGGCAGATGATCACCGCGAAGTGGATGCCGTGCACCGAGAAGACCGGAACGGATATGCCGGGCCTGAATCTTAGTTCGACTTTTTCCCTTTTCTCGGGTTCCGCCGAGGTGGGCCTTCTTGGTG
>JBMFUH010000746.1:0-4000 GCA_049966735.1 Isosphaeraceae bacterium | reverse complement strand
CGACGTCGTCCTCCTGCCCTTGTCCGACGATGCCCAGCCGGGGACGGTGCCCCACGATGACCTTGGCCACTTGCCGGACGTAGACGGGCTCGCCGTTGCGGGAGGTGATGACCACCCGGTTGATGTCCTCGAGCTTCTGGGTTTCGATCATGAAGGCCTTGGAAACCTTGTTGGGATCGAGGGGATCGATTCCCTTGCCCAAAAGGCCGATGGCCCGGACGTTGTGCGCCTGGCTGCCCAGCATCAGCACGTCGCCGCCGATATTGGCGTTGGACCGCTAAATGGCATCCTCAATCTGCTGCAACGTCACTTCGTACTGGGCCATGAGCTGGGGGTCGATCAGCACCTGATACTGCTTGATCGTGCCGCCAAACCCGGTCACGTCGATCACGCCCGGGACCGTCTTGAGCAGCCGGTTCAGCACCCAATCCTGAACGGCCTTGAGCTGGTTCAAGCTGTATTTGGGGCCCTCCAGGACGTAGCGGATGATCTCGCCGGTCGGGCTCCAGGGAGACAGGCCAGGGGCCACCCCCTGCGGCAGGTTGCTCACGAACGCGAGGCGGTTGATCACTTCCTGGCGAGCCTGCCAGTAGTCGGTGCCGTACTCGAAAATGCACTTGATATCGTTGAGACCGGCCAGTGAGGTGCTGCGCAGGTACTTGAGCCCGCGCATGCCGTTGAGGGCCGTTTCCAGGGGAATGCAGACCAGCCGCTCCATCTCCTCCGGGCTGGCGCCGGGGTTCTGAGTGATCACCTCCACCAGGGGAGGCGTCGGATCAGGATAGGCCTCAACATCCAGGTTCAAGGCGGAGTGGGTCCCGGTCAGGATCAGGCCGAGCACCCCCAGAAGAACGACGAGCCGGTTATGCAGGCTCCACGCAATGATGGCACGAACCATGGTCGTTCCTTGCCCGATCCGCGCTTTGGTCGGGCTTCAAAGGGCGTCGAGGCGTTTCTCGACCAAAGCGAAAGACGAGCGGCGACTTTCTCAATCGATTCTAATGAGGAGGTCCTTCCGCTGTAACTCAGGTTTTCCCAAAGGCCGGCGCCAAGCGGGCCACGCGTCGGCAGGAACATACGGACGCTTTCGAGTTCGATCTCGCTGATTTCAGATAGTCTTTGGCGCAAGCGTGCAAGCATCGCCAGGCTGCTGCCGTTGAGGGATCAAGGTGCTTGCGATATGCTAAGGAAGAGTTAAGAGTGAGGTTGGAGTTGGGTCGATCAGTTGTTCAACCGGAGAAGACCTTGTCGCGAGCGGGGAGCCGGAGTCCGCTTCAGACTCGGCCCCGCGTTGGTTGGCCGAGTTGATCGTGTGACTGTATCCTGCCGAGCTTGCACCAGGCCTGGTCGCTCATGGCGACGGTGTCTCTTCCAGGTCTGACGTCCGCATTCCCGGGGCAAGGCCCAGCCAAAATGGTTCACGCGATCATATCGTGGAGTCTGAACAATCGGTTGATCGTGATTCTGGGCGTGCTGTCTCTGGTGGCGCTGGGGATTCACGCGGCGCTCAACCTGAACGTGGAAGCCTACCCCGATCCTACTCCGCCGCTGGTCGAGATCATCGCCCGGAATCCCGGCGCCAGCCCGGAGGAGATGGAGCGGCTGGCCGCCGTTCCGCTGGAGACGGCGCTCAACGGCATGCCGGGCCTGGAGGATCTCCGCGGCACGTCGATCGCGGGGCTGACGGATATCAAGTGCCAGTTCACCTACGGCGCGAATTACTGGCCCGCCCGGCAGGAAGTCATCAACCGGATCGGCGACGTCGACCTGTTCCAGGGCGTCCGGGCGCGGTTGTCGCCGTGGAGCCCGACCGTTGAGATCGTCCGCTACGTGCTGAAAGGCCCGGGCTACACCACGAACCGGCTCAAGGCCGTGCAGGACTGGGTGCTCAACCGTGAGCCGCGGCGGGTGCCCGGCGTGATCGACGTCACGGGCTTCGGCGGCGCCGTGAAACAGTACCAGGTGCTCATCGACCCGAGGCTGCCGCGCCAGTACAACGTGACGCTCAACCAGGTCGAGGACGCCATCAACCGGTCGAACGCCAACGTGGGCGGTGACCTGCTGACGATGGGCAGCCAGTCGCACAACGTCCGTGCGCCGGGACTGCTCGGCGACGGCATCGATCCGCTCGATCCGGCCAATGTCGAACACGGTTTCTCGATCGGGGCCGACAAGCTGGAAGACATCCAGAACGTCGCCATCACCTCGACCCACGGCCAGCCCATCTATGTGCGTCAGGTGGCCCAGGTCGAGATCGGCCACCGGCCCAGGGTGGGCAAGGCGGGGCGGCTGCTCAAGGAGAAGGACGGCCAGCCGGTCTGGGAGCATGAGGACGATGTCGTGCGGGGCGGCTTGCTGGTGTTCACCGCGACCTTGATTCCCAGGCTGGGGGGCGAGTTCATGCCCCAGCTCGAGGAAGGAAACCTCTGGATCAGGGCTATCTTGCCCCGGACCGTTTCCCTGGGGAGCGCGGCCCTGATCGCCCCGAGAATTCGCGAGGTCATCGCCTCGGTCCCGGAGATCAAGGGGGTGATGTCGCGGATCGGCCGCCCCGACGGCGGCACGGACGTCACCAGCTTCTTCAACGCGGAGTTCAACGCCCCTTTGAAGCCCATGGAAGAGTGGCGCTCGGGAATGACCCGGGAGATGATCCAGGACGAGCTGGCGAAGAAGTTCGAGGAGTTTCCCGGCGTCAACTTCAACTTCTCGCAGCTCATTCGCGACAACGTGGAAGAGGCGCTCTCGGGAGTGAAGGGGGCCAACTCGATCAAGCTCTTCGGCAGCGATCTGCAGTGGCGTCTGGGCCTTGAAATTGACCGGCATGCCGTTTTCGATCTCCGCGGCCGTGGGCTTCGTCTCCATCTTCGGAGTCTCGGTCCAGAATGGCGTCTTGCTGATCTCGTACTTCAACCAGGTGCGCGGGGCTGGTCTGTCGATCCGGGAATCGGTGATCCGGGGGGCGGAGTTGCGGTCGCGGCCGGTGGTCATGACCTCGCTCACGGCCGTGCTCGGTCTCTTGCCTGCTGCCCTGGCCAATTCCAACGGATCTCAAGCCCAGAAGCCGCTGGCGATCGTGGTCGTTGGTGGAATGCTTGTGAACATGCTGCTCACTCGGTTTCTCATGCCCGTGCTGTACACCGACTTCCCGGGCCAGCGGGGAGGGGGGGGGCATGCTGCCGAACTGGCCGAGGGATCGCATTTCGTGAATTCGTTCCTGCCTGAGCTGGGTGGAAACGGAGAGAAAGAATCATGACTCCTGTGGGAACCGAACCTGCCCGGCTGTCGACGCCGGAGCCCGCGAACGCCAAAGCCGCGGATCGTCCGGATCGTCCTTCCCGGCCGCGTGGGCCGCGCTGGGGCAGACTGGTCATCGTTCTGCTCGTTCTGGCGGCGGCCGGCTATGGCCTCTATCATTACCGGGCATCCTTGCCCTTCCTCATGAAACGGGCTCAGGCCTACGTTCAGGAACAATTGGAGGGCAAGCGACAGATTTCGGTCGCGGCGGCGCCCAGCCCGCCATCCGCCTTCTCGAACACCCCCTGGAACGGCGCGGTGGTACTGGAGGAGGGACAGGCCCAGGCCATCGGTCTGAACCTCGTGAAAGTGCTGCCCCAGAACGAGCCGATCAAGCTCGAGCTGACGGGGCGCACGGCCTACGATCCCAATTCGCTGTACAAGGTTCGTCCTCGATTTGACACCCTGGTCGAGATGGTTCACGCCGAGCTCGGCCAGCTCGTGCACAAGGGAGATCCCCTGGTCGACCTGCACAGCGTCGATCTTGCCGCGGCCAAGAATGATCTCCAGGCCAAGTACGTCCAGTGGAGGCGCGACCTGCGAGTGAAAAACCTGGATGAGAAGCTGCTGGCTGAGGAAGCCGTTTCCCAGCAAAAGCTGGTGGACGACAAGAACGCCGAGAGCAAGAGCCATCTCGACTATCTCACGACGCGTGACAAGCTGCGGATTCTGGGGGTGCCCGACGCCGACATTGACCCCCTGATCG
>JBMFUH010000745.1:0-4002 GCA_049966735.1 Isosphaeraceae bacterium | reverse complement strand
CGATCATCATCGAGGCCGCGATCAGTCCCAAAGCCAGCACGGCCGCTCCGGCCATGGCCAGGCTCCTGCGCTCTCGTCCGGACCTGGCTGGCGATGTGGGTGGTGCTGGAGGGCCTTCTTTCAATTCCAATGTCGATTGGGCGGCCGACGGCCGCGGCTGCTCACCTGACGCGACCTTGCCAGGACCTTGGTCCTGAATCCGGATGGTCGTCTCAAGAGCGGTCGTCGCGTGGCCTGCTTTTCTGGTGAATGGAGCGAGTGCCTGCGCCACCTGCATCGGCGTCTGGAACCGGTCCTGGGGGTTCTTGGCCATCATCTTGGCCACCAGGGCCGCAAGCTGCGCGGGCACGTCGGCACGGACCTGGTAGAGCGGCGTGGCGTCCATCGAGTGGTGGGCCTGGAGCAACTCGTAGAGGCTGGGCGCGTCGAACGGCGGGTGACCGGAAAGCAGACAGTAGAGCGTGCAGCCCAGGCTGTAGATATCGGCCCGGATGTCGGCCTTCTGCGCATTCACCATCTGTTCGGGAGAGATGTAGTGCGGCGTGCCCAGCATCTGGCCTTCGTGGGTCAGGCCCGCGTCAACTCCGGTCTCGCTGCTCACCTTGGCCAGACCGAAGTCGAGAATCTTGATCACCGGCTTCTTGCCCTCGCGGGAAAGCATCAGGTTGCTCGGCTTGATGTCGCGGTGCACCATCCCCTGTTCCTGCGCGTGCTGCAAGCCGAGCGCCGCCTGATACGCGAAATTGCATGCATGCGCGACCGGCAAGGGCCCCTTCTTCTCCACGAGCTTGGCGAGGTCGGTACCCTCGACGTACTCCATGGCCAGGACGAGGCTCTCGCCGATCCAGGATGCCGAGTACGCCGTGACGATGTTGGGATGCCGCAGCAGCGCGGCGGCCCGGATCTCGCGTTGGAAACGCTCCAGAACTTCTTGTCGATTCAGGAGCTGCGAACTGACGACCTTGAGCACCTCCTTGCGGCCCATCAGCTTGTTCTCGGCCAGGTAGACGACCCCCATTCCGCCCCGGCCCAGCTCGCGCAGCACCTGATAATCGCGATGATCGGCCAGGCCGGCCGGCAGACTGCTCGCGGGAGCAAACAACGCCCCCCCGGCGAGACGACCTTCCAGGTCGTCCAGCGACGAGTTGGTGGAAGACGTCGACCCGGTTCGGACCCAGGTGGTGGTCATTCCGTTCACGTCCTGCTCCGCCTTCATGCCGGCAACCTTGCTTTGGCACGATCCGCACTGGCTTAGGTGCCTGCGCACCGCGTCGGCCTCGGCCCTGTCGAGTTGGCCCGAGCCATAGGAGCGAAGCGTCCTCTCAGAGGGATGGGCGGCGGGTTGGGCTTCCATCAAAAGCTCCTAGATCGACGAAGGAATGCCAGAAGAGGAGGCGAAGTGATAGGCAGATCACCTTTCCGGTAGATCCACTGTCGCAGGATGCCTTCCACGATCCGGGTCATGGTTCACGGATTCTGAAGCAGTTCGGGCCAGTCCCAAACCGGGCCGAGGAGTCGCTCCGCCAGAGCCTCCAGCCGGTCGATGCCTCGGATAGCCTCGATCGCGGAGATGATCTTGGTATCAGGGGGGCCGAATCGCTTCGTTCCCAGACGAAGCAACAGCCTTTGCGTCGCGGCGATCCGACCCTCGTCTCGTCCCTCTTCCCGCATGGTGTGTATCCCCTCCAGGAGTGATTTCCTCAATTCTAGCGAGATCGCGTTTCAGGGCTCGTTCATCAGCCCTTGCCAATCCTGGAGATCAGCGTCGAGAATGCCTCTGCTCATCGCCTCCAGACGGTCGGTGTCATGGATGGCTTCAATTCTGCCACGAGTGGCTTCGCTTGGCGCCCCGAACCGGGCCTCTCCCAGAAGCAGCAACATCCGTTGTGCCTCGGCGATCCGGCCTAGATCCTGTCCCTCCCTGAGTATTCTCTGATACGTCACCGATTCCTGCATGGTTTGGATCCCCTCCAGGAGTGACTCCGTCAATTCGTCCGAATAGCGCGAGCCCATGAGCAAATAGGTTGCGGTCCACGGTTTGGCGGCCCTGTCTCTCGGCTCAACGTTGATCCGCTCGGCCAGCCGCCGCACGAGCTGAGGTAAGGCCGATTCCTGGACGTCCGTCAAGGGTGCGAGTGGCACGAGCCCGACGCCGGCGTTCAGAAACGATTCCGCGACTTCGCGCCAGAGCCGCACCACAACGTAATCATACCGGTTTGTAAACCGTCCGTCCGGCATTCTTCGTTCGTAAGTTCCGGTCAGGCTCGGCGAATTCGCCTCCGGCCGGAGCAGAACCAGGATGGTCAGCACGGGCAGATCGTTCCTAGAGTCGAGCGCGACCTGGCGATACCAGAGCGGGCGGACCAGGGTTGTCTCGTGGCTCGATTGCAGCTCGATGTTCACGAGAGACGGCTCGTCCCCGCCAACTTTGATGACCTTGTCCGCCGCCGCGCTCAACGTCGTGATCTCCGAATCGATCACCTCGACGGGCCCGCGCGGGACGATCCCCAAGCCGTCCCGCCCGCCCGCCGGGTCATCCCAAACCAGCTCCTTCGCGGAGACGTCGAAGCGGTTGAATTCCATCTGGATCCGGCTCCAGTTGTTCCCTGCCTCTCCTGATTCGATCGAGACACCGACTCTGTTCTGAAGAGGCTGGATCATGTGTCCAAAATCGTTGCGGGGACGGTTCGCGAGGTAGGTTGGGCATTCTGTCCCGACCATCGCGAACCGGGAAGCTCTGACGCGCCGGACAGGAAGACCCGACCTACCTGATATACGCCAGTCCGGGCACGTTGAGACACGCTCCAAGCGATGATGTCCCGCGAGAAGGGTCGAGAGACTTCCCCCAAATCTCCCGTCACGACACCTTGATCTGAAACCGCTGCTCACCGATCTGGAACCGAACCGTGGCGTCGACCACGATCTGGGCCATGCGGATCCAGAGGCCGTTGACCGTCTTGTTGTTCTCCGCGTGCCAGCCGTGGGACCCGCGGTAAAGTCGAGCGTGGCGCGGTTCGCAGAACGGGTCGTCGGGGCGGCAAATGGCACACGTCGCCTCGGTGCCGATCCAGTACTCGGGCCTGACCAGAAGCATCCGGTTGCCGATCTCATTGCCGATCAGTTCGGTCACGGTGGGAGCACGCAAATGACCGGAACCATCGTCCCAGCTCCGAGTCTGGCCGAAACCCGCCGGCTCAGCGCCCTGGTCGGCGTTGGCGCCCGGCAAACCCTGGGGCGTCTCGAACCGGTAGCGGCCGTTGCCGACCAGGAACTCGGCCCGGTCGTTGAGGATCGTCCGGCTGACCCGCACATACATGCCGTGCGTGCTTTGCAGGTCGGTCACCACCCAGCGATGAACTCCGCCGAGGGTCTGAAGCGTGATCTCCACATGCCGCGCCGAGATCCGTCCGTCGATGGGGATCTTCAGGTCCCCCTCGGTGCGGCCGATCACGAACCTCTGATCGCGGATGCGGATCACCTCGCCGTCGTTCTTGCCATCGTCAAAGACGGTGAGCAGAGCGATCGGCGGCCGGCAGGTGGGCCGGAACGGGCTGACCGCCTGGCCAGAGCTGACCGCCTGGCCAGAATGGACCGGCTGCGGGGGCGGCAGTATCACGGGCGGCTGAGGCGCTGGCGCCTCGAAAAGATGATCGAGGGGCGTGGCTTGCTGCTGGCCCTTGAGCCCGGAAAGGATCGCTTGACGGACTTCCTCCTCGCTCTCGATCAGCGTGCCGGTTCGTTCCACCGGCGCATTCGGCCGGCCCGGTCGTTGGGATTCAGACATGGCACCAAGGTCCTGGAGGTCAGGGAACCCAAATCAAATCAAGAAGAACGCCGCGGCGACGCGAGATCGATTCTGATTCTTACTCTCTCTCTTACTCCTACTCCCACTCGTATTCCTCGGCCCCCCACGGCCGCCTACGGAAGAAGACCTTCGCCGGCTTCGTGCCTGGGCGCGAGCACTCCTCAAAATCCCACCTCACCTCATGCGCCCAAGTCTCG
>JBMFUH010000744.1:0-4002 GCA_049966735.1 Isosphaeraceae bacterium | reverse complement strand
GGCGTTCGTTCCGTTGCCCCCAGGCGCGGTGGAACCGGCGGGCTGGCTCCGCGACTGGTGCCTGGCCGCCCGGGACGGTTTCACCGGGCACATGGATGAGTACGACCCGGAATTTCGGCGGGCCTGGGCCGTCGATCACAAGATGACCGGCGATCGGCTCGCCTGGCCCAGAGGCGCATGGCCTTACGAGGGGGGCGGCTACTGGTTCGACGGCCTGGTGCGGCTGGGTTATATCCTGCACGACAACGCGCTCTTGGCCCAGGCGAAGCGGCGTCTCGACGTGGTCGTTTCGCACATGAACCCTGATGGCATCCTCTTCCTCTGGTGGCTGAACAAGAATCATCCCGACGACGCGAAGGCGATTACCTGCGACGGCGGCTGGCCCATTTGGGCTTGCGGGCTGCTCGGCCGCGCGATGGCCGCGTGCTACGCCGGCTCAAAAGATGCCAGTGTTTTGCGTGCGCTCGAAGAGGGCTACAGCCGCGACCGCAACTGGGTGCGGCTGGCCGGCGGCATGTCCAGCGTCTGGCCCGCCTTCCAGACCTATACCTGGACCGGCAACCGGCAGATCGCCGCGGCGCTCGACACGATCTTCTCCGCAAACGCCAAAGCCGTGGAGAAGCCCCAGGGACCGTGGACGCGCTATCGCCGGCTGCCCGATACGAGGCCCGGGGCCGAGGCCAACGAGCACGGCGTGATGTTCCTCGAAGACTCGACACCCTGGGCGCTGGGCTACCTTTGGACGGGCCGGCGCGCGTTTCTCGACGCGGCCATCGCCTGGCACGACTATCTGGAGCGGATCGCCATGCAACCCTCTGGTGTGCCAGCCATGGACGAGTATTACGGCCCGACCGGCGCGTTCCGAGGAACCGAGACCTGCGACGTGGCCGGCTACCTCTGGAGCCAGACCATGTTGCTCATGGTCAGCGGCCAGGCTCGGATGGCGGACAGGGGGGAACGGGCTTTCCTCAACGCCGGCCCGGCAACCGTCTCGCGCGACTTTCGCACCCACGTCTATTTCCAGAGTCCCGACCGCGTCGTCGACGGCTCACCGCCCTGCCCGCACGGACCGGGCGCATCCGGGTGTACGTACAAGCCAAAGCATTTCCCACTCTGCTGCACGGCGGCCTTGAACCGCATTTTGCCCAATTATGTGATGCATATGTGGATGGCCACGTATGATAACGGCCTGGCGGCCACGTACTACGGACCGTGCAAGGTCTCGGCCCTGGCGGGAGAGCGGGTGCCCGTTGAAATCGTCTGCAAGACGGATTACCCGTTCAACGAGGTGATCGAGATGAGCGTCTGTCCCGATCGCCCGGTCACGTTTCCGCTCTGCCTCCGCATGCCCGGCTGGTGCGCGAACCCCGAGTTGAGCGTGAATGGATCGGTCGTGAGGCAATCGGCCGACGCCAGCGGTTTCGTGCGACTCGAGCGCGTCTGGAAGCCGGGGGATACGATCCGTCTACACTTTCCGATGGCTGTTCGCGTGCGGACGGGACGGGACGCGAACGCCCAGGGCGCTCCGTATGCGTCTGTCTCCTATGGTCCGCTGCTCTTCGCTTTGCCGATCCCCGACACGAAAGGCCCGAACACGCCCGACCCGTCCGCGCGGTGGAAGTATGCACTTGACGCGCAAGGGAAGAGGCCGGAAGAGGAGATCGTTGTGCGGCGGCAGCCGATGCCCGCTCGCTGGAACTGGCCGCTGGCCTCGCCGATCACGCTCCAAGCCGATGCGGTGGCAATCGATTGGAGCCTAGAACCCAAGGCTCCTCGTTTGCCGAACAAACCGATCGCGAAACCTGGCGCTTCAGAGAGAATCACGCTGGTTCCCTACGGCTGCACCAAGTTCCGCGTGTCGATGTTCCCGGTGACCGAGCGCCTGCTGGAGATGTCGGAGCGAAAGCAGCCGGCAGCTCCGCCGACCCGGTGACACGAGCGCTGCGCGTTCGGAAGACGCGGGCCGGGCGGTTGGCAAGCCGCTCGTCCCGCGTGAGACTCCGTCGATCGAACATGCCGGCGCACGGGAGACACAATCCCGATCGCGGGTTCAGCCTCGGGCGGGCCGGAGTCCGAGCGCGGTGGGCGACGGCAAGGGCTTGCCCGCCTCGGCCTGAGAACGGGCCTCGTCGAGGCGATGGAGCAGGGTGTCGTAGCGGTCAATTGCTTTCTTGTAACGTTTGATCGTCCAGTCCAGAGCATACGGCCGACAGTCGCGGAGCCAGAGCCGGGTAAACTCCCGGGCCAGCGTCTCGTGGGCGTCGCGCGTCTGGCGGACGATCGCCACCACGCGCGCGAGGTGTTCGCGCGATTTGGGCGACGACTGACAGGCCAGGTCGTACTCGCGCCTTGCTTCCAGGCCGTCGAGCATGCGTCGGCCGATCAGGTCCATCCGTCGAGCGCCGAACTGAAACGCGTCGAGCAGCTCGGCGTTGACGGTCGCGTCCTTGCGGCATGCCTCCAGGTGCTCGGCCGCCTGCCGGACCAGGGGCAACAGTCGGCCGGCCTCCGCCTTTAGCTCGGCAGGACCACGCGCCGAGAAGAAGTCGTCCTGCCAGAACCGGCTGTTGTTCATCCCGGCCATTCCGGGCAGCGCGTGTGTCTTGGCCAAGAGCGAGATCGCCTGGCCGAAGTGGTCTCCTTGCTCACCGAAGAGGACCGCTCCGACGCGGCGGTTGAACGCGGCCGGTTCGGTGGTCGAGCCGTTCCAGGCACATTCAGCCGCCCAGGCGTGGCCGTGCCAGACCACCGCTTTGAGCGCCTCGCCGTCGTCTTCCCAGGACGTGTTGATCATTCCCAGCGCGCCCTGCGCGAGACCGTCGCGGACGAAGTTGCGGATGTTCGTCTCAGCCGTGAGGAAGTCGGGCAGGATCCGGCTCCAGTTGCTCACACCGGGGCATACGAAGAACGTGTAGCCGGCCTTTGCAAAGGGAGCAATCTGCGCGTGGAAATCGGGACGGCCCGCGTAATCCCAGGCGAGCATCACCGTGTCCTTCGGTATTTCGGTGAGGCGGTCGGGATGCTGGACGATGATGTCGCCCCACATCATCATCCGCTTGTGGTACCGATCCCTGAGCAGGTCGTGCACCCGGCGCATGTGGCGCACATAGACGCCCGCGACGCCGATCTTGTCGGCAAGCGCCTTGGAAGTCCCGGTGCCCAGGCCGAACGTCTCGTCGCAGCAGACGTTGAACATTTCGAACGGCAAGAGGGGGCATTCCTCGGAATAAAGGTCGTCGAGGAGCTGATACGTCTCGTCCTTCATCGGCGAGAGCACGTCGGCCGTTTCGCGGAGCGGCGCGTAGCGCGCACTCGCGAGGATGTGGCCGAAGTGGCCGAACGACTGCTGGTTGCCCAGGATCTCGATCCCCCGCGCCTTTCCCCGCGCGACGAGCCGCGCGAGGTCCTCGGGACGCAACGAACCGTCCAGCGGACCGATATCCGGATGCTTTTGAAAGGCATATTGATATTCCATATAATATGTAAACATATTGAACTTGATGCTGGCTCCCAGGTCGAGCTCGCGCTCGAGCGTTGTGGGCAGCGCACTGGGCCCGCGGGTGAGGTCGTCCAGGAAGCAGCGCCAGCGGAGGGAAGGCCAGTCGCGGATGAGCAAACAGGGCGGTCCCCCGGGCCCACGGTTGGCCCGGATGAGCTGCGCGAGCGTCGCCGCGCCGTGGCGCAGCCCCGCCGGTCCCGCTCCGCGCACGTCGGCTCCGCTGGGACTTACCCGCAAGGCATAGGCCTCGTCGCCTCGCGCGGGACATTCCGGAGCACGTTCCGAGACGGTTTGAGCCCGCAACTCCAGGGTGCGGTCATCAAGCTCGGCGGCCACCACCGCGGTCGCCTCCGCGCCCGCCCTGCGCACTTCGGCAAGGATGATCTCTGAAACAAGGCTATCGGCCTTCGGCCCGGTTCGGACCACGAGCGGTCGATCCAGGCGGAAGCTACCGGTTTGCAGGGTCACTTCCTTCGGAAACGGCACCAGCCGCAAGGCTCCGG
>JBMFUH010000743.1:0-4008 GCA_049966735.1 Isosphaeraceae bacterium | reverse complement strand
ATCACGCATGGCCAGCTCAGCAGCGCGCTCGGTCTGGACAGTTATGACACGGACGGAGTTCTCAAGAAACATGGCGTTTTTCTGGAAATTGGCGTTTTTCTGGAAATCGCCGTCGAAGAACTTCGGACCGAAGCGGCGGCACTGCATGATGTGAGTCCGGAATGACTGTTTCCCCGAAGAGTGCACTTCCCTCAAGGTATTCCATGCCTTCATTGCGAATCACGGGTGGTCGCGTCATTGACCCCGCCAATGGAATCGGTGACGAGGTTCGCGATATCTGGATCGAAGGCGGTCGGGTGATCGATCCGCCGGACGATCCCGGCGCGAAGGCCGACCGGACCATCGACGCGCGAGGGTACGTGGTCATGCCCGGCGGCGTGGACGTGCACTCGCACATCGCCGGTTCGAAGGTCAACGGCGCACGGGCGCTGCGGCCGGAAGAGCGGCGAGGAATGGGCGCGGTCTGGCCGCGGCGGGACGGCTGCCGATCGGGAACCTTGGGGAGCGTACCCAGCACCTTCACCACGGGCTACCAGTACGCCGGTCTGGGATACACCACCGCCGTGGACGCCGCCATTCCTCCGCTGGGCGCGCGCCAGGCGCATGCCGAAT
Source organism: Isosphaeraceae bacterium (assembly GCA_049966735.1). Classification (GTDB taxonomy): domain Bacteria; phylum Planctomycetota; class Planctomycetia; order Isosphaerales; family Isosphaeraceae; genus Aquisphaera. The sequence continues at coordinate 3,396 of JBMFUH010000743.1, read as the reverse complement.
TCCGGGACACGCCGATCATCGACAAGCTCATGCTGGTCTTGATGGGCAATAACCACGCGATCATGGACATGGTCCGCGTCGGGGATGACGAGCGGCTCCGTCAGACCGTCGCCTGGCTGCTCGACGCGACGAAGGGATTCGGCGTCAAGGTCGTCAATCCGGGTGGCGTGGAGCAGTGGAAGCAAGGGAAGAAAAAGCTCTCAACCTGGGACGATCGCGTGGACCACTTCGACGTGTCGCCCCGGCAGATCGCCCTCGGCCTGGCCCGCGCCGTGCAGGAGCTGCGCCTGCCGCATCCGATCCACCTGCATGGCATGAACCTGGGCATTCCGGGAAACTGGGAGACGACGCTGGAGGGGATGAAGGCGGTGGAGGGACATCGCCTGCACCTGGCGCACATCCAGTTCCACAGCTACGGGGGCAATGCCGACCAGACCGGAGACTTCGACTCGAAGGTCGAGCCGCTGGCTGAATATCTGAACACGCATGAAAATATCAGCGCCGACGTGGGCCAGGTGATCTTCGGCGAGACCACCAGCATGACGGCCGACGGAGCGCTCGGGCAGTTCCTGGCGAACCTGACGGGCCGCAAGTGGCTGAGCGTGGACATCGAGCAGGAAGACGGCTGCGGCGTCGTACCGATCACTTATAACGACAAGAATTACGTGCACGCCCTTCAATGGGCTATTGGGCTGGAATGGTTTCTCCGGGTGGACGATCCCTGGCGGCTCGCCCTGTCGACCGATCATCCCAACGGCGGCTCGTTCCTGGCGTATCCCCAGATCATCGCCTGGCTCATGAACAGCGGCTTGCGCAACGAGACGCTGGCCCGGCTACCCGAGAAGGTCCGTTCACGCAGTGGACTGGGCGAGCTTTCGCGCGAGTATTCCCTCGCCGAGATCGCGATCGTCACGCGGGCCGCTCCGGCGCGGATCTTGGGCCTGTGGAACAAAGGGCACCTGGGGCCCGGCGCCGATGCCGACATTACGATTTACTCCCCCGATGCCGACGTGCGGCGGATGTTCGCCTTGCCGCGCTACGTGATCAAGGCCGGTGAAGTCGTCGTGGACGATGGCGAGTTGCGGCGGGCGCCTTTCGGGAGCACGATGCTGGTCGCGCCGGAGGCTGATCCGACCATCCGCTCCGAACTGGAAGCGCGATTTCTCCGGGAGTCATCGATTCATCCGTCGCATCTGAAGGTGAGCGATCACGAAGTCGGCCGGACGGCGGTCGTGAGAGAGGGACTGGCTGATGCGGATTGACGGCGTGGCAATCGTGGATACCTTCGCGGAAGCCTTCCCCATGACGGCGGCCCGGGTGATCATCACCGCGGCGACCCAGGCCTGGGCGGAGACCGCGGGGAAGACCATGTCCGGCTACGCGACCAGCGTGATCGCCTGCGACGCCGAGGCGGCCATCGAGCGCGGGCTCGAACCGGAGCAGACTCCCGACGGTCGGCCGGGGGTGAGCGTGCTCGTCTTCGCGTTCAGTCGGGAGGCGCTCGAGAAGGCGATTGTCAAGCGTGTCGGCCAGTGCGTGATGACCTGTCCGACGACGGCCTGCTACGGTGGGCTGCCTGTCGGCGAGAAGGCCGTCAAGGTCGGCGGCAGCTTGCGCTATTTCGGCGACGGCTGGCAAATCTCCAAGCGGCTCGCCGGGCGACGGTACTGGCGGATTCCGGTGATGGACGGAGAATTCACCTGCGAGGAGACATTCGGCACGCGGAAGGGCGTTGCCGGAGGAAACCTGATCCTGCTGGGGACCGACCCCGACCGGCTGCTCCGTGCGACCGAGCGGGCCGTCGCGGCAATGCGAGCCGTTCGCGACGTCATCCTGCCGTTTCCGGGCGGAATTGCACGCTCGGGCTCGAAGGTGGGCAGCAAGTACCAGGGGCTGCGAGCCAGTACCAACACGGCGTTCGCACCCACCTTGCGCGGGCTCGTGGCCACCGATTTGCCCGAAGGGGTGCGCTGCGCCCTCGAGGTCGTGATCGACGGGCTGAGCCTGGAAGCGGTCGAGGAGGCGACGGCGGTCGGCCTTCGCGCCGGGGCGAGGGCGGCCGATGGCGTTGTGGCGATCACGGCAGGCAACTACGGCGGCAAGCTGGGACCGTTTCATATCAGGCTGCACGATGTCCTGGACCGCTATGCGGCCAGCGGTTCGGCAGAGCCCGGCGCGGCGGCGGAGGAAGGCTGAACCATGGCGTTGACGCTATGCTGGCGCGGTGCGACGTCGCTTGCGGTCGATGGGTCGCCGATCAATCCCGTGGCATTCCGGGACCGTTCCGCGGACGAGGTGAGACGCGCGCGTTTGCGTGTGGGGAACACGACGACCGACCTGGACGATCTGTTCCATGTTCACGAGACTGGTGACGGTTCGCGGCTGATGCTCGAAGGGGATCTCAGCCACGTTCACGGTCTGGCGCGAGGGATGTCGGCCGGCGACCTGATGTTGCACGGCGAGGCCGGATGTGAACTCGGCGCGGGGATGACCGGCGGATCGATCGAGGTGGCCGGTTCCGTGGGCGACTGGGCAGGCGCCGAGATGCGCGGGGGGAAGATCCACATCCAGGGCAATGCCGGCTCGTTTCTGGGCGCGGCGTATCCCGGCAGCCGCTTGGGGATGCGCGAGGGGGTGATCCTGGTCGAAGGCTCGGTCGGCGATGACGCCGGACTGCTCATGAGACGCGGTCTCGTTGCGATCCGGGGCGATGCCGGCGGAGGTCTGGGCCGGAGCATGATCGCCGGAACGGTGCTCGTGCTCGGCAGCGTGGGACGGCGCCTCGGTGCGGGAATGAAGCGGGGCACGCTGATCTTGCCATGCCTGGATGACCCCGGCGATGGCATCTTGCTTCCCTCGTTCGCGCGGGCAGGGGTCTTCTCCGCGCCTTTCGTGACCATCTATTACCGGCAGCTTGCCGATTGGGGTTTTGCGGTCTCGCGGGCGGTTTCTTTGACACGGCTTGAGCGTTACAATGGCGACGTTGTTGTGGGTGGTCATGGAGAGGTCCTGGTTGGACGGCGCGGCGCTTGATGGCCGGGACCAGATCAGGTGGTAGCGTCCCCCCAAGAGGGAGAGACACGCTGCTGCTTCTTGTCGCCCCCTGCGCGGGGGCGTGGATTGAAACAAACAAACAAACAAACGATGACGATGTCGCTCAACCGTCGGGCCCTCTGGCTCGTCGAGGCGATTTTGGCGCACGCTCAAGAGCGTCGTGTCGTGATTCACCTCGTCGAGGGAGGAGGGCGGTACATTGATTGTGGGATTGAAGCCAGGGGCGGCCTGCTCGCCGGCGTCGAGTTGGCGAGGGTTTGCATGGGAGACATGGCCTGGGTGGATCTGGTCCCGGGCGAGATTGCCGGCAAGCCGGTTCCTTATGTTCAGGTGATTACAGAT
>JBMFUH010000742.1:3444-4019 GCA_049966735.1 Isosphaeraceae bacterium | reverse complement strand
CGGCGTGAACGATGAGCGGCTGGGCCCGCGGTTCCCGGACATGACCGAGGTGTACTCGAAGCGGCTGAGCAGCCTGGCGCGTGACGAGGCCAGGCGGTTGGGGATCAACCTGATTTCCGGCGTTTACGCATGTTTGCCGGGGCCCAGCTACGAGACGCCGGCCGAGATCCGGATGCTGAACGCGCTGGGCGCTGATGTGGTGGGCATGTCGACCGTTCCCGAGGCCATCGTGGCGCGGCAGGCGGGAATGGACGTGCTGGCCTTCGCCCTGGTGACCAACGCCGCGGCCGGCGTGGTGGGCACACCGATCAGCCACAAGGAGGTTCTCGAGGCGGGCGAGAAGGCCGCGCCCCTGCTGGGCAAGCTGATCCGCCGCGTGGTGCTCAAGCTCGCGGGCATCGACCCCAACACGACGCTGCTGAGCACCGAGTTCACGGTCACGGATTGCGAGATCTGAGGCTCTGCGGCGAAGCCGAGGTGGGTAAACAAGCGGTCTGTATTGAGCCATGGATGGACCATGGATAATGAATATTGTAGTGTAAAATTGATGATGTGTCGACTTAGTAATGTATCCG
>JBMFUH010000742.1:0-3344 GCA_049966735.1 Isosphaeraceae bacterium | reverse complement strand
TGTTCGATCCGTGTTTGATCCGTGGCTTGAAGCAGTTTTCCCGGCCACGGATGAACCACGGATGGAGAGAGACGTGAGAGGCTGATGGCCCGCGATCTTGACTCGGGAAGGTATCCGTGTTCGATCCGTGTTTGATCCGTGGCTTGAAGCAGTTTTCCCGGCCACGGATGAAACACGGATGGAGAGACCTGGCAGAAACCGTTTGTTTGTGCACTTGCCGCCAGGAACAGTCTTCAGAACACGAGGCGTTTGAATTCGACCTTGGTACGTCCGAAATTGATCAGTAACCCCACCTTGATGCCGGTGGCTTTGAGTTCGTTGAGGAGTTGCGCCTCATCGGCCGGTTGGTACTCCTTGGCGACCTTGACTTCGACGATGACACGATCGGCGACCAGCGGATCCGCCTTGTAATCGCCGACGATCGTTCCCTTGTACATAACCTTGATCTTACATTCGGTCTCGGCCTTCAAACCGCGCGCGATCAGCTCAACCTGCATTGCCTTCTGATAACCCTTCTCAAGGAACCCATGTCCGAGCACGGAATGGACTTCGAATGTCGCTCCCACGACCTGCTCTGTAATCTCGCCATGCTCCAGCGCTATGGAATCGTCCTCCAACCGTCCTACGACAAGCTCGACGTCTCCGCAACTTATCCGTGTTCGATCCGTGTTTGATCAGTGGCTCAAGAAATTATCATTCTCGGAGGTAAGATCCAACATGCCACCACAGCGGTTCCGAACAACGCGGATGGCTCGGGCCCGTCTCGTACCGATGCTTCTCATCCGCGGCTCAAGGGCAGAATCGTCAGCCTTTCCCCGAGGCACGGAGCCTTTGGACCAGTGGCGCGACGTCGTAGCCGGCCAGGCTGTCGACGACCTCGTGGGCGCCGGCGTCCCAGAGGACGGGGGCTGGGTGCGAGGTGGTCACGCCGATGGCGTACATGCCCGCGGCCCGCGCGGCCTGGATGCCGAAGGGAGCGTCTTCGAAGACGGCGCAGTGCTCGGGTTTGGCCCCCGCGCGGGCCGCGGCCTTGAGGAAGACCTCGGGGTCGGGCTTGCCGTGGGTGATGTCCTCCAGCGCGACCATGGCCGCGAAACGGCCGTCCAGACCGCATTCGTGCACCGTCAGCTCAAGGTTGCCGCGCACGCCGCTGGAGCCGATCGCCAGCCGGACGCCGGCAGCCGTGAGGGCGTCGAGCAGCTCGCGGACACCGTCCATGAGGACGATCCGTCCCCGGGCCAGTTCGCGATAACAGGCTTCCTTCTGAGCCGAGTGGCGGGCCATGTCGGCCTCGGTCCTGGGTCCTTCAGGGAGCAGCCGGAACATGCTGGGATTGGTCATGCCGAAGGTTTGGTGCACGAACTCGGCCGTGATCGCCAGCCCCGAGCGCCGGCCGTACTCGACCCAGGCCTCCTGATGCAGCGTGAGCGTATCAACCAGCACACCATCGTGATCGAAAATGACAAGGCAAGCGGCATCGCTCGGTTGCAAGGCGTGGTCCTCCGGGATTGAAAAAGGGAATGCCAGGGAGAAGCTCGCCGAGACGCTCACTCGACCGCCTCGCAGACGGCGTCGATCTCCAGGGCGATCTGCTTCATGGTCAGGGTTCGGATGTAGGGGTCGGGCTCGAGCATGGGCGCGATCAGCGAGCGGAAGGGCTCCGGTGTTTCGGCCGCCATGGCAAGCGGATCAACCGTCCGGATCTGCTCCAGTACGCCGAGCACGTGCTGCGCGGGGAATGCGACCTTGCCGCTGGACAGCTCGTAAAGGACCACTCCCAGCGAGAAGACGTCGCTGGCGAAGCTGGCCGGCTCACCGCGCACCTGCTCGGGGGAAAGGTAGCGCGGAGTCCCGTGGAGGCCGTTGCCGGACTCGGCGATGCCCAGCTCGTCGGTGTCGCTGGTTTTCAACGCGCGCAGCCGGCGCAGCCGCCGGGCCAGGCCGAAGTCGAGGATCTTCACGATCCCCTCGGCGTTGACCATGATGTTCTCAGGCTTGAGGTCGCCATGGACGATTCCCGCCTCGTGGGCGGCGGCCATTCCCGCGGCGATCTGCCGGCTGATCGCCAGCAGCTCGTCAAGCTGCGGCGGTTCGCGGCGGGGCAGGCTAGACAGAGGCTGACCGGGAACATATTCCATGGCGATGATCGGTATCCCGGCCGTGTCGTCGACCGCGTAGATCGTACAGACGTTGGGGTGGTTGAGCGCCGCGGCGGCGCGGGCCTCGGCCAGCGCGGCCCCGGGCGTCACTGGACAGTCGGGCTTGAACACCTTGAGCGCCACCGGCCGATCGAGCTGAAGATCGCGCGCCAGGTAGACGCGAGCGAACGTCCCCAGGCCGATCTGCGACTCCACCAGATAATGCGAGAAGAAGTGTCCCGGCCGCAGTGCCTCGAGGGGATCGAGGTGCGATTGATCGGGCATCCAGTCCTCGCGACAGAGCCCGCCCGACTGCAAGGCAGTGAGCACCCGCAAGACTTCCTGGCTGCGCCGGCCCACGCTCAGGCTGTGCACCACCTGATACTGAATCAATCCCTCGGGATCGATGATAAATAATCCTCGGACCGCGATCTGCTGGCGGGGTTGATAAACTCCGTAGGCTTGCGAGACTGCGCCGTCGGGGTCGCTGGCGAGGGGGAAGTTCAGTCCGCCCAGACCGCCCCGGCCAGCGGGAGTGGCCATCCAGCGCTCGTGGTCCTCGACCGAGTCGCAGCTCACCCCGAGGATCTCGCAATCGTGCCGCTCGAATTCATCGTAGCGCTGGGACAGGCCGATCAGCTCGGTGGGGCAGATCAGGGAGAAATCGCGGGGATAGAAGAGCAGGAGAAGCCAACGGCCCAGGTAATCGTCCAGCCTCGTCCGGGTCCGGGAAGGGTCCGGAAACCGAGTGCACGGGAGATCGAAAGGGGGCGCCGGATTGCCGATGAAAGTCGTGTGCATCACCTGGTGAAGCGCCCAAAGCCCCAAGAACACGACGGTCGCCTCAATTCAGGAGGTGACGCGTCTCGCCATCGCCACGTCGGACCGTTCTGGCCCGCAGATGATTTTAACCTCTCGGACAAGACCTTGCACCGGAACTCGGCTCTCGATCTGTCCCTGCAACCACTTGCCACGCCCCAGGAACGACCCAGACATTTGCCTGTGACACCTGTAAATGTAAAATGGGAAGAGGAATCGAAAGGGTACTTCTCACGTGTCCGATCGCGATCGGCGGCGCCCTGAGATTGACGAGGTTGGACCATCTCGCGCCAGCCGGACAGCAGTCAAATGGGCCGATCTTGCCGGTCGAGCGCATCTTCTGGCTGCTGGTACTGGTGGGGCACTTGATTGCCGCGGCGCTCTGGT
>JBMFUH010000741.1:0-4022 GCA_049966735.1 Isosphaeraceae bacterium | reverse complement strand
CCAGCAACTTGCCAGTCTCGGTCTCGTGGACCCGGACGACGCGATCGGCGCCGGCCGTCGCGAGCCTTTTGCCGTCGGGACTGAAGGCGACCGCGAAGATGACGTCCTGACCCTCGGCGAGGTCCCGAACCGGCTTGCCGCCGCCGGCCGGATCGGCGGTCCAGAGCCGCGCGAGCCCGTATTGACCGGGATCGCCGCTGGCCGTCGCCAGCCATTTGCCGTCACGACTGTAGGCGATGCCGTAGATCCGCTCGGAAAGCCCTGGAACGCGGCGAGCCAGCGCACCGTCGGCCGTTTTCCAGAGGGTGATCTCATGATAACCCGATGCCGCAACCTGTTGGCCGCCGGGGCTGAAGGCCAGCGCGGTGATCGGAACGGTCACCGGATAAGCTTCGGGAATCGACACCACCTGGGTCTTCTTGAGCAGGAAGGTCCAGTCCTCGCTGGGGCTGGTGCCGTCATACTTGGCCCCCTCGGCAATCCAGCGCCGCAGGAGGGCGATCTCGCCATCGGACAGGGGATCGAGCTTGTACGGCATCCTCGGTTCGGCATCGGGCAAGACCACGTCGAGGAAGTAGCAGTCGTCGGGCTCGCCGGGAACCAACGTGATTCCCTCGCCTTGCTTTCCTCCCTTGGCAAGCTGGGCGAAGGTGGTCATCACATACTTGCTCTCGTTCTTTTTCGGGTTGTGGCACGCAATGCAGTTTCGCACCAGGATCGGTGCGACTTCGCGCATGAAGCTGACTGGTTTCTGCGCCGTCGGCTTGTCCCGCGCCGCGGTCGATTTCGTTTGCTTGGACTCTTTTTTCTCGGCAGACCGTGAGCCGTCCGCCAGGACTGGAATCGCCCCGGCGAGTATCAGAAACATCACGCCAGATCGGCGCGGCCAGGTAAGCCTCGTCATGTTCTTTCTCACAAGCATGAGGATGTTCACGATAACGGATGTCACTTGGCCGGCAAGACCTTCACCGCCAGAGGCAATGCCTTGGTGGGGTAATCCTTCTTGCTCACCTGGAAGGCCGAGGCGAGTTGAGCATTGACCTGCGTGGCCGCGGCCTGGGCGTCGGCCTGGATCTTGAGCGTGAAGTCGCTGCTGGTCGGCGCAACGGTGACCGGGTCGGCCGTGAGTCCCGCGGGTAGGCCGCTCAACCGGACGGTGACCGGCTCCTTGAAGGCCCCGTTCCGCACCACCTTTCCCTTGACCTCGGCCGTACCGCCCGGCTTCACCTCGACAGCCGCCGTGCTCAGCGTGATCTCGGCGGGCCGGACCAGGTTCAACGTCACCGCGGGAATCGCGATGGCCTCTTCACCGTCCGCGAATTTGCCCCTGGCTTGCAGGACGATCGTCATCAATCCCAAAGGCGCTTCGAGACCGGTGTTGACGGCCACGGAACCGCTGGACGCTTTCGCGGCGATCGACGCCGCTGGCACGATCAAACCAGGTGGAAGGGGCAATGGTTTCAAGGCCAGGGCCGCATCGGCACCCTTCGACCGCGTGACCTTGACGGGGATCGTGCCGCCGAACCCGTGGGCGATCTCGATGGGCTCGCCCGGTGCCTCGAGCGTGACGACCGTTGATAAAGCCGGCGCCGCGGTCAGGCCGTGCTGGATGAGTGTGTTCGTCGGCAACGTTCCTTGCTTGGCGAAGACCAGCTCGCTAGTCGCCTCCACTTCAATGGGTCCGTCCGGTCCCTGTCCCTTGCCCAATAGCCGCAAGTGCGCCGCGGAAAATGTCGCGGAGGGAGAAGCGGCAAGCGACAGACTGCCAACCTTCTGTCCCGGCCCGATCGTACCCGGACGAACGGTCAGACCGGCAGGCGGATTGGCCACCGTCAGCGTGATCGGTCCGTCGTAACCTTTTCGCTCCACGGTCACTCCCAGCCCTGCCGTTCCGCCTTTGGGGATGCTGATCTCGGGCTCGTTTTCGGTCAGCTCAAAGTTGGGGTGCAGGGGAGAGACCACGATGCGATACGGGAAACCCACGCCACCGCGCCCTTCCAGATCGCGGAGAATGAGTGTGATCTCGCTGGTGCCGCCGGGAACTGTCAGCTCCAGCGACGGATCGGGCAAGGTCATCGTTCCCTTTCCCGCCGGCTGTCCCGGGATCTTCACATTCGTGTCGTCGGCGCTCGCGATCACCGCGCCCTTGGCTCCCTGAACCTGGAGAACGCCGTCGAGCGCCGAGCCATACTGGGAGGCCTCGACGGCGATGTGCAGCCGCTGTTCGGCGCTCACTGCCAGGACGAACCTGTCCTCGTCGCCTGGAGGATCGATCCGGCCATTGAACACGACGGGGGCCACGGCTCGGACCTGGTGTGCTCCCGGGATGTTCGGCTCGCGCAGTTCGGGCACATCTCCGACAAGAAGCGGATGCAACGATTCGACATCAAGTGCCGAGGTTCCGGCATGCGCCATGTCCAGCATCGCGGGCTGGAATCGTGCCCGATGAAACGGCGTGCCGGACAGGGGCGTGAGCGTGGCTGCCGCGATCCGGAGCGAGCCGAGCGTTCCTCCCCGCAGCTCGAAGCCGACCGTCTCTCCTTCGCGACCTCCCAGGGGAAAAACCTCCTCGGCCGCCGGGACCGCGCCGATCAACAGACGATAGACTGGCCGGCCTCCTCCCTGATACCGTGAGTCCGACATCTCGACCACGTAATCGCCGTCTTCGGGAAGCGGGGCGAAGAGCCGGGCGTCGGTCAGAAGCCCCGGTGTGTCGTCGGCCGAGGCTACGAACCGCCGCGTGCTGCTTGCCGTGGTTAACCGGATCGACGGATCAACTCCCGAGCCAACCCGTGCGCACTGAGCGTCGACGACGATGAGCTGTCCCTTCTTGCCGGCAAATTTGAAATAATCGACATCATTGCCCGACGCCTGACCTTCCACGACCAGAGGCGGAGCCGGCAGAGTCTGCGCCGCCTCGAACGTACTGTTGTCTTCCTTCTCCATCACCTGGGGAAGCTGACCGACCGCCAGCAGAAACGGATTGGAAATTCCGCCGTCGGTCTGAACCCGCACCGGGTAGGTTCCCACCGCGACATCCGAGCCGACAGTCAGCTTGAACGTCCACCCCCCCGCGCTGCTCCGCTTGGGATCGAGCGAGTCAGCATGAAAGGTGAACGGGGCGACCAGCCGGGGATTGCCCGCGAGATTTGCCCCGCTGATCGTCACTTCACGGGCGATGCCACGTTGTACGCCGATGGGGCTGATGTTGCGAATCCGCGGCATCGCCGCGCGGGCCGCGGCACCAAGGCTCAGGCCAACGCCCAGAACCAACGCCGTCACCGCGGTGATCCGGTTCATCAAATCATCTCCATCGAGAGGTGCCAAGGCCAAGCAGCCGTTCAGGATCGATTGGCAATACGAGACAGCAGCCGCCTGGCTGAAACCGGCGGGGCGAAGGCGAGAACACTTGACAGGAAGAAAACACCACGGGTTGAAGACTTATTTAACGACGATTTAACATCGCATTCCCGCTTCTGGTTGTCAAGAAGTGGATTTGTCTGGGGTTCGAAGGAATAGGCATGATGCGCATCACGAACTGGCCTGTTTCACATCCGATGAGCCTGGGCCCCGTGGGCCACTCTCCCCGAAATGGGAACCGCGTCCGTTGCAGCGCACATGCCAAATTTGGCGCGTGAGGCAGGGCTTTCTGACGATCGGGAAGCTGATTTTGTTGTTCCAGCACACGGTACTGGCCGAGAAAAGCATTGAGGTCGAAGGCTGGACCGGGATCGGTGGGGTGGAGTTGATGGAGACGGTGGGAGGGTCGGAGGCAAACGGATATGTCCGCTGTAAGAAAGAAACAATTAAGGAAACGGAAGGACAAACGATCCAGGCACGATGCCAAGAGGCGCGAACCGTTTGACCGCATGCTGGAGGTCATGGGACTCAAGGGTGTTTTTGGTCGTATGCCTTCCCTTGCGATCGACCTATTTCTCAGGAAGATGGGCCCGCCGATGGAGGTGGTCGTCGAGCGGAAGTCGTCTAGCAACAAAGACTTCCAGGATCTAGTCAGCTCAATT
>JBMFUH010000740.1:0-4028 GCA_049966735.1 Isosphaeraceae bacterium | reverse complement strand
TGCGAACGATCTTCATTTCTCGCTCCGCTTTCTCAGGAAATCCACGGGCATCCCGCTGTAAAGCGGGCTAGCCTTCTTGAAATCTCCGGCGATCATGGCTTCGAGGAACTCCCTGATCACTTTCGTCGCGATCTGGTCGTCGGTCAGATTGCCTTTCTCCAGGCCGATCTTGGTCTTGGTCTGGTCGACAGTGATGTACCACTTGGGCGTCTCCGGGTGGAAAACGCTGGGATCGAACTCCTTGTTGTAGTCGAGGTAATCGCGCATGAGCACGAAGCTCCTGCTACCTTTTTTGCCGTAGTGCTCAACGCACAGAGCGATGTGCTCCTGGAGTTCCCGGGCAGTACGGGGGTCGGCTTCGCCCATCGCCAGCGTCACGAGGTCCGGGAGACGGTCCTGGCATTCTCTCGCGGATTTCACCTTGGGTCCTCTCGCAAGAGTTGGTGGAGCAACGCCCTCGCCCGCACCAGGCGTTGCCTGGCCGCCGCTGCCGTGATGCCCAACGTGGCCGCGAGGCTGGCACAATCGCGGCCGTCGAGATAATAGAGGACGATCGCCTCCCGGTAGTTTGCAGGGAGCCTGCCGATGGCCTCGTGCAGCCGCTCGCCGGCAGCCGAACTCTCTGAAACAGGGCTGGGCGGATCGTCCAGGAGCGGCTCGGCGTGTTTTCGTTCGCGGTGGAAATCGACGCACATGCGCCGGGCGACCTGGAGCAGCCAGGCTCGAGCCCGCGCCGGCTCCCGCGGGCTTTTGCCCTTGGCAATGGCATTCATCAACACCGACTGCGTGATGTCCTCCGCGTCATGGTAGTTGTGGCTCAAGGCCAGGCAGACCGCGAAGACCGCCCGGACGTGAGGAAGGAAGAGCGCATCATCCCTCGCGAGCGCGCGATCGTCCGCCCTGTTTGTCGGCGCTTTCCTTAGTATCATGCTCGCCTAGCATCATCCCTCGCGAGCGCGCGATCGCCCGCCTCCAGCTGCGCCGGCCGTGGCGCCGCCCTGACTCAGGCATCATCCCTCGCGAGCGCGCGATCGTCCGCCTCCTGCCCGTCGCCGAAATGGTCTGACTCCATTGTCCTTTCACCAACCCAAGACGCCACGACGCGCCGGAACGTGACAAGGACGTTGAGAGGCCCCCTCGCGATAGTGTACAATCAGCGATCGTTGATGTGGCACTTTTGGCCGAAAAGCGGCACGTCGGGTTTTCGACTATGATGCGTGGATGCACTCGAGCTACAAGTGCTGATTCTGAAACGACTTCCGGAGCGCTATCAGCGAGTCGAAGGTTGATTTCGAGGCCTCGAAAAGTGGCACTAAATGGCACTTTTTCGACGAAATTCCCGCGTTTGTACACTACTGTACGCCGGGGACTTTTTGAGTGGGCAGTGGGCAGTGAAGGGGCTTCCTGTGCGGCCATGGGTGATTGTTGGCTAGTTCCAGCGCGCCGCCATCGGGGATTTCCTCTTTTCCCATCTTACCTTATTTTACCTCATGATTCGGGCCGTGGATCGTGCTATACAAATGCTCTAGACTGATGTCTCGGTAAGCCAATGACTTACGATTTTTGAGAATTCTCGAATCGCGCACGAAATCACTTTGTGCGGCCAAGTGAACAGCCTCAGGCGGCGTCAAAGGGCTTGCCACCTGGGTTTGAAACGCGCCCGATCCTCGTGTTCGAGTTCCCCCAAAACGCTCTGTCCGGCGAGCGTTCCGGTTGGTACATCTGTTCATTTCCGGGTTGCGGTCTGGTGGTGCGGTCCAACAGCCTTTGTAGGGTCCGCCGTGCGGATCGTCATTGGCCAGGGCCTACCCGGTGGTCTGCGGAGCGGACCCTACGGGTCATGCGGAGTTGCAACGTGGAGCTGGATGCAAGCGATCCGTTTTCGGAGGAACTCGAGCAGGCGCTAGGGCGACGTCGCCAGGCCGTTTCTGGTCGTCGAGCGCGACGACCGGCCGGGATTCAGCAGTGCTCCCGCCCGACGGGCATTCGGATTACCGCTTCACGGGTTTGGAGCTCATCACCTGGTGAGCAGAGATCCAGCGTTCGGCTGTCCTGACCTGGTCTTCCGCGGGAAAAGTGCACGTTGTGGAACGCGCACGAAGGGGATCGTAACGTCGCGCATAAGCCAACATCTCGGCGAGGATCTCTTCTGGCAACTCGGAGAGGACGAGATCGGGGCTGTCCGGATCCAGCATCCGGAGGGAGTCGATCATCACTTGATAGCCCGTGATGGCACCACTCTCGTACATCTCGATCAATCTCCGGATCATTTCTCCTCCTCCCTCATGCGTGCAACCAGGTCGTCCGCGTAATCCCACGCTTGCCAGTGCGAGTTCCCTGGATTGTTCGGGCTGGTTTCGGCCTCCCATTTCTCGATCGGGGCACCCGCCGCGAAGATCGAGTGCAGCCTCTCAAGTTCGTACATCTCGTGGGCCATGACAGCGACGATGGCCTCGTCACTCGCCAGAACATCCTTCCGGATCAAGAACGGGATCTTCCCGGTCTTCTCGTGGAAGAACCAGGACCAGTCAATCATCGTTCCTTCAGGCTCCCTGAAGGTCGTCGTCTTGGCCGTCGTGTTCTCGTCTAGGTAGTTGTACTCGTCAGCGAAGAATTGTACGTAGCTGGGGATGATTACGCCCCAACGCCTCGCGATCTCGCACGCTTCCTCAATCGTCCTGGTTGCTCCTTCAGGGTTCAGCTTCCACTCGACACGCGGGGCTGCTCCCCTGATCATGATTGCCTCAAGTGCAGCACGGCCAGACGGGTACGATTGGCTCACGGCATGCGGTACGACCTCGATTACCACCTTTGCCATCGCTTTCCAGCATGTCCATAGTCGCCCGCCGTTTTCCATGGCCGGTCACGTGCGCCCTGCCCTTCCGGGATGCCGCGCGGCAGGGTCACCATGGCTCCATCTCACGCCGAGAAAGCTGACGGGTCGGTAGAAACAGCCGGAATGCCGTTTTCGGTACACTTGCCAGGAATGAACCCGCTCGGCCCAAAACGCTCTGTCCGGCGGGCGTTCCGGTTGGTATATCTGTTCATTTCCGGGTTGCGGTCTGGTGGTGCGGTCCAACAGCCTTTGTAGGGTCCGCCGTGCGGATCGTCATTGGCCAGGGCCTACCCGGTGGTCTGCGGAGCGGACCCTACGGGTCATGCGGAGTTGCAACGTGGAGCTGGATGCAAGCGATCCGTTTTCGGAGGAACTCGAGCAGGCGCTCGGCGACGTCGCCAGGCCGTTTCTGGTCGTCGAGCGCGACGACCGGCCGGCATTGCTCAGGGACACACTGCCGGAGGCGCGCGGCGAGGAACTCGATCGCCTGCTCGCCTACGTGCCGGCCTGCCCCCTGGAGCAACTGGGCGACTCCGGGTTTCGCCAGACGCATGGGACCAGCTATGCCTGCATGGCTGGCGCGATGGCCAACGGCATCAGCTCGGTCGAGCTCGTGGAGGCGATGGGGCGAGGCGGGATGCTCGGCATCTTCGGTGCGGCCGGGCTGTCGCCCGACGCCGTCGAGCGGGCGGTCGACCGCGTCCAGACCGCGCTCGGCGATCGCGTCCCCTTCGGCTTCAATCTCATCCATAGCCCCCACGAACCGGCGCTCGAGGAGGCGATCGTCGGTCTCTACCTCAAACGGAAGGTCCGTCTGGTCGAGGCGTCGGCGTTTCTGGGGCTCACCCTCCCGGTCGTGCGCTATCGCGTCGCCGGGATTCACCGCGATGCCAGGGGCGTGATCGAGACTCCCAACCGGATCATCGCCAAGGTTTCGCGCGTCGAGGTGGCCAACCGGTTCCTGGCTCCTCCGCCCGAGAAGTTCCTGCGCGAGCTGGTCCAGCGCGGCGAGATCACGGTGGAACAGGCGAACATGGCCGCTCAAGTTCCTCTGGCCGAGGACCTGACGGCCGAGGCCGACTCCGGCGGCCACACCGACAACCAGCCGGCCATCGTGCTCTTGCCCACGATGCTGGCCTTGCGCGATCGGCTCCAGAGGGAGCACGGCTACGACCGCCCCCTGCGCGTCGGC
>JBMFUH010000739.1:0-4044 GCA_049966735.1 Isosphaeraceae bacterium | reverse complement strand
CTCTCGGATTTCCCAGCCGGTTTCATGGCCAACCTCCCGGTAGACGCCTGGCGATCGAACAGCTTTCGTAGGTGCCGATCCTCACAGGATGGGGCACATTGTTCCCCTTTGCAAGGCCCTGGTGGACCTTCCTGGTGGGCGATTTGTCGGGCCCATGGCTTTCTCGACCCTTGACATCGGGGCGGGCAAGACTACGATTAAGAACTCACGACTCATACCAGAGCGCCTCCCACGCCGGAGTGGCGGAATTGGCAGACGCGCCAGCTTGAGGGGCTGGTGAGCTAACCATGCTCGTGCAGGTTCAAGTCCTGTCTCCGGCAATAGTTACGGCAAGTCAACCCGAATCGCCCCCACCCCCGTGAAGCAACTTCGTTGCTCAATTCGCCGCGGTTGTCTTCTTCCCGGTCCCCGATCCCTTGAGCACGTACCAGTGGGTTCCGCGGCCGGAGGGAAGCGAGATGGACAGCCCATCGTGATCGCTGGAGGGAGTCGTTCGGCTGACGACCTTGCCGCTTGAACCCAGGGAAAGCAGCTCCAGGCCGCTGGCCTGGGTGCGCAACGTGATCGTGCCGATCACGGGCTCGGTGAGAAAGGGGAGGTGGTTGGCGGGGCTGGGCCGCGCCTGGCCGATCGCCGTGATCAGGATGAACCGCGAGCGGGAGAGCGGCTCGTCATCGATGCTCGTCAGCGCGACCAACGCCTTGACGGTATTGAAGGCGAACGTCGCATCCTTCAGCTTGATGGACTTGCCGCCGATCCAGCCGCTCAGGGCCTGGGTCCGGGGTGTGTCGATGACCTGGATTCCCTCCTTCCAGCTTCGCACGATCTCCCCCGTGTCGGACCTCACCGAGGTCGCGCCGGCGGGAATGAAATCGTGATTGGGGTCGGTGACGATGGTCACGTCGCCGGCCGGTTCGCTGGGCTTGAGCCAGGGCAGTTCCTTGATCGCGGGCATGCCGATCGAGAGCTTGCTCTGCTCGACGAGTGTCCGGATCGTGGCTGCGTTTCCGGGATTGATCGACGTGCCCAGAAGCTGCTCGGGAGTCAGTTTCAGACAGTACGCCTTGCGCGCCGGGCTGATGTGCCCGCGGCGGAAGGCGACGGCGGCGGCCGGCATGACGCCGGTAATGGCGGGGTCGAGATAGGTTGACCAGGTGTCGATCCGACGGGTCGCCTCCCCATCTCCCGGTGGATGGATACCAAGCTGGGAGTAGTTGTAGATCATGGGCGCATCCCATCCCTGGAGCGACGCGATGCTGGCGATGTAGAGCGGCGCGGTGAACCGATCCTTCGCCGGGAAGGGCATGTTCCACTCGGTGATGACAAGCGGCTTGCCGTAGACCTGCGCGGTCGCGGCCGGGCTGGGAAATGTGTTCATCGAGCGAGGATTGGCGCTCAATGCCTCTTCCCCGCCGTAGCAGTGAACGTCGATCACGTCTCCGTCGGTCAAGGGGGGAAGCGAGCAGAGCGCACAGGGGCCCCACTGGTTGGTGGTGGCGATCGGCGCCTGCACTCCCAGCGTCCTCAGCTCGTCGATCATCATCCGGTTGAACTGGTGCTCCAGATCGCAGAGCCAGTACTTGCTCGGGCCCGGCTCCCAGGTCCTCCAGACGAGGTTCGCCGGCATGCCCGTCGCCGCGACGAAGGCATTCATCTTCTTCTGGAACAGCTTCAGATGCACCGGGTTGTGCTTGTCGGGGAGAAACCGCAGGCCGAAGTGGACGGTCAGGTCGTTCTCGTTGGTGATCAGGACGCCGATCACCGCCGGGTCGTCCTTGTACGCCGTTCTCGTGTACCGGTTGACGTGTCCCAGGTACTGGCGCTGGAATTCCTTCATCAAAGCCTGAAGTTGAGGATTGACGTAGTTGAACCCCCAGTAGCTCTTCTCGCGCGCGATCTCGTCACGGCCCAGCGTCACGCCGTCACCGGGCAGGATCGGCCGTAGATAGTGCATGTCCAGCCAGACGTAGATGCCTTCATCCTCGAGGCACTTGACCCAGTAATCGAGCAGATCGAGCGAGCGGGGATCGAGATGTCGGGTGTCCTGAGATTGGGAGCCGAAGATGTTGGGATTGACCCAACTGGCTTCATGCTGCACGATCCGCGCGAGGTTGTAGCCCAGCGCGGCCATCCGTCGGGCCTGGAGGGGGATGTATTCCCGAGGCGTATGGAAGAGAACTGGACCGGAGAGATTCGCTCCCCAGAATCGGGCGGGAGTGCCGTCCTCGAACACAAGCGCGTCGCCGCGGCTCTTCACCTTCCCATGGCGGCCGGCGGGGCGGTCGGAGGCATTGAGGTAAGACAGATTGACCGGCGATGAATCCCACAAGAGCGCCTGCCGGAACCAGCTTCGATCCGGTTCGGGATACGTCTCGTCCCTGATGGGCGAGCACCAGGCGTACGTTCCGCCGAGGAGCACACAGGCCACGAACCAACTCAGCCAGGATGCAATGTCGCGTTTCATGGAATGTCCCTGATCGATGGCCGGGCTGGCTCGAGGAGAACCGAGACGAGAGCCGCCGTGATGTTCTCCATGGGTGCGACCATCGGGAAACTCGTGGGTGAGCCTTGCGAGAGGACGACCAGTCCTTATCGTCGCATAGACTCCGTGGTCGCAACAAGCACATGAAATGTGACGGGGACTGGAGCAGGACCATTTTCCAGCCTGGCCATCCGAGGCAGCGCTCAACGCGCGGACAGGCGGTACGCTTCATCGCTCACGTGTTCCAGCCAATCGACCACCTTGCCGTCGAGCGCCTCCTGGATGGCAATGTGGGTCATGGCGTTGGCCGGCGTCGCGCCGTGCCAGTGTTTCTCGCCTGGCGGAAACCAGACCACGTCGCCGGGATGGACTTCCTCGACTGGGCCGCCCTCACGCTGGACCCAGCCGCAACCGACCGTGATGATCAGGGTTTGCCCCAGCGGATGCGTATGCCAGGCCGTCCGGGCGCCCGGCTCGAATGTAACCGCGGCGGCGGCCGCGCATGCCGGAGCGTGTGGTTGAAACAGCGGGTCGATGCGGACCGCGCCGGTGAACCAGTCGGCCGGTCCTCGGGCGGAAGGCCGCGATCCAATTCGTGTTATCTCCATGCTCGCCTCCTATGTCGGAGTCAATGGTGAGTCGGTCTGGACAGAGCAATTGACTTGATCCTGGAACGGCTTCCGGGGCGATGGCTTACCGGAGGGGCTGCAGTGGGGACTGATGGCCGGGGCATTTGGTCCGCACAGCAGACGATACGATACCAGATGAGTGTAACCGGAAGGAGTCACCGATCTTTGGCCTCGTCCAAAACGTGGGTGGCACTTTCGACCGCCAAAACGTGGGTGGTACTTTCGACCGCCCTCTGGCAAGCTGGGGTTCCTGTTCCTGCCGGCGTGGGCCGGCTATCCCTTCCCTTGTTCCTGGAGCCGTCGTCATGACACGCTTGATCGGACTCGTCGCCGCTCTCGTGGTTCCCGCCGCCGCCCTGGCCCAGGACTGGGCCAAGGCGCGACTGGACAAGTCGCCCCGCCACCTCGAGTACGTCAAGGTCGAGCACGACCGCCGCGCGGTCAACTGCTTGGTGGCCTACCCCGAGGTCAAGGAGAAGGCCCCAGCCGTCGTTGTGATCCACGAGATCTTCGGCCTGGCCGACTGGCCGAAGTTGCTGGCCGACGAGCTGGCCGAGGCAGGCTACATCGCCATCGCGCCCGATCTGCTCTCGGGCGCGGGCACGGGCGGCGGCGGCACCGAGTCGCTCCAGGGCCGAGATGGCGTGATCCGCGCCATCCGCGACCTCCCGTCCCAGCAGGTCATGGCCGACCTGGATGCCGTCGTCGGGTACGTGGCCAAGCTACCCGCGTGCAACGGCAAGGTCGCCGTCTGCGGCTTCTGCTGGGGCGGCGGCCAGGCCTTCAGCTACGCGACGCACAACAAGGAGATCAAGGCCGCCTTCGTCTTCTACGGCACCGGCCCAACCGACGAGGCCGCCATCAGGCGCATCGGAGCGCCTGTCTACGGCTTTTACGGCGGCAACGACGCGCGGGTCGGCGCGACGGTCCCGC
>JBMFUH010000738.1:0-4045 GCA_049966735.1 Isosphaeraceae bacterium | reverse complement strand
GGGAGGTAGTCACCAAAGCGGGTCAACTGGTGCAATTGCTGGCGCGGATGCGTCAGGCGGCGGCCGCGACGGACGAACTGTCGGTCGCGACGGGCCTGACGCACTTCCTGAAAGTGACCAAGAGCTACTGGCCGGGGTTGTTCAAGTGCTATCTCAAGAAGGGCCGGGACCTCACCCGTCCCGGAGAGAGGGACGACCTGTTCGATATCCTGGTGCGGCAATACCTCCGCAAACGTCGCCACGAGCAATTGGTCAAAAGCAGGTGGTGACAGTTCAGGTTTCTGGAGGCCTTCATCCTTCGCGAAAGAAAAGAGGACGCCAGCTTGCATTGATCATAGGCACCGAAAGGATTTGACTTTCATTGGGGCGATGACGATATTTCATGGTGAAGGCTCTTACAGGCAGGTGCCGTCGAATCGGCTAGTAACTCAACATTGACCTGTACCGGACAGGGTTCGGTATCGCCGAGCTTTGTGCCGAGGGATTTGGAATAGGGTTGTAGATATTGTCTACAACCCTGTTCGTGTTTCTAGGGCCAGTTGCTACTTTCGAGGTTTCTGGCTGCGATCATGTCATACCAGGTTCGGTCAATGTTGATCGCGCCGACTGCGGCGCGAACCATGTCAGCAAGTTGGAGCATCTCATCAGGCGCTGACTTCCGGAAGGTTACCGATCAGGGAATTCCGGTCTCGTCGATCGAGCGGATGCGCGCCGCGCTCGAGAAGGCCGGCAAGACCGCCGAGATCATCGTTTACCCCGACACGCCGCACGCCTTCTTCGCCGACTATCGCCCCAGCTATCGCAAGGAAACAGCCCAGGACGGCTGGAAGCGGATGTTGGCCTGGTTCGAGAAACACGGGGTTGCCTGAACTTCTTGAGAATCTGCCGGTGGAGTTCGACGCCAGCCGCCGCGCCCGCCGGCAGTTGCTGGAGACGGGGCTGATCTCGCCCAAGGAAGAACAGGTCGTGGGCAAGGTGCTGAACGCCGCGGCCATGACCTACGTCGCGGCCACGCTCACCAGCATCCTCCAGCTCCTCTTCTTCCTCATCCGCGCCGGCACCTTCCCGACGCCGGCGGGAAGACCGCTATGGATGAAGGGCTCTTGACCCCGAGTGAGAGCGAGAGGGATCTTCCACCACTAGGCTAGGTCATTTCTGATGGTTAAATCTGTTAATAAATGATATCGCGCTATCACGCACTCAATTGACTTTCCCCGTGCGGCTCGGATACTTAGGTTGGCGATTTGCCCAGGGTGGGCGAAGACGCCGTGGCCAGGGTGGCTGCGTGCAGTGCGTCGGGTTCGCGAGCCGGGAGATTTGCCGCGGACGATGTGCCGAACGCCAGGGACGGTCTCATTTTTCAACAGCCGCTCGTGCATCGTTGGAGGATGGTCCCGTGAACAGTCATTCAATCGTGGAAGTGGGAGAGAAGATTGCGATCCATCTGCTCGCGGTGATCGCGGGCATGGTACTGGTGGTCTCCGGACTTGGTCTGTGCGTGTCGATGGTTGGTTTGCCAATCGGCCTGCCGATCGGTCTTCTCGGAGTTCTCGTCACCCTCTGGGGGCTCTTCGGCACGATCTCCAAGCAAACATCCTCGCCGCCAATGGCGTGAGGTTCCTGCGCTCTCGCCGATGCTTCCACCAGTCACTTGTGAAGCGTCGGGGTTCGCCCCGACACCCTTGAAATCGTCGTAGCCAAGTATCGTAGGGTCCGCTGTGCGGACCTGTAGCCGGGGCACTTGGTCCGCACAGCGGACCCTACGGAAAGCCATCGACCCGAAAACCGCTTTGGAGCGGTTTACCATTGAGTTGCTGCAAACGCGCGCGGTACGATTTCCTTCTCCCGTGGGGAGAAGGTATGATCACAACGGTATCCCTTGAAAGCTGTAAGCAACGCATGAGCAAACCGCTCTAGGAACTACGAGTACGTCGACCATCACTTCGCGGGTGCGGTGAGCCGCTGCGCGGCACGCATGCCGCTCGACTATCCACAACCAAGCACGAGACAGGCCGCCCAGATTCTGAACCCCGAAGAGACGACCCCTTGCGCGCGGTAACACTCAACCTATACGTGCGCGACTCCGCTCTTCGGGAAGGAGAGACCCATGTCCAAATCCCCCAGCCTGGCGCCCGCTGAAGCCGGGCAGCCTGATCGTTCCAATCTTCACGCGCGGTTCATGCCGGCCCGGCTCGCGAGCACCGCTGTCGGAACCGTGATCATCCTGGCCCTTGGCCTGGTCACGTTTCGTTGGACCGGGGTCCGGGCAGAGGGTGCGGTGCCTGCGGACGAGAAGTCCCAGGCCGCCGCGGACTCGGCCGATCAATCCGGCTTCCTGGCGCCGATCCGTCGTTCATTGAGGGAGCAGCACGACCGGATGATCGACATCGCCAACCAACTCACAGAGCAGCCTGGACGGCCCGATGAGCTGGAAAGCCAGCTCGCGATCCAGCGGCTCAAGATTGATTCGGCCAAGGCCAGTTTCAAACACGCTCAACTCGTCCGCGAAGCCGCCGAGTTCGAGGTCAAGGAATTTGAAAAGCGGGACATCGCCCAGGAAGAAGCCCGTACCAAAGAAAAGCTGGAGTTAGCTCGAAAGCACCTCGCATTGCTCCGTCGGCGGTCGCCTCAGGCCAAGGAGCGGCGACGCTTGATCGAGCAGGCAACCCATGACGCGAACATCGATGTCGCTCCGCTCGTGTCCGCCGAGCTCGAGGAAAAGAAGGCCGAGTTGGAGGTTCAGCAAGCCCAATCAGAAGTCGAGGTCGCTACACATTTCCACAACGCTCGTCTACTCGATCGCCTCCGATCCGCGGTTGACACCCGCAAGTCCAATGAAGCGGTCAAGCGCGCGAGCTGGGAACAGGAAAAGGCCAACCTCCAGAAGCTACAAGAGAGGGCGCACGAGCTGACGGAGCGCACGACAAGAAAGCGCGATCCACACGATCGCCAGGCACTCGCGGCACTCGACCACGCAATTCCAGTCGAGGAGCAGCTCAGGGCCAAGCTGGAACAAATCGGCAAGTCCGGAACGCCGGACCATCGTGTTCCACTGGACGTGGCCAGCCTGCTGGACCAGCTTCGGGCTCGGGTCGATGAAGCTGTGATTGAACGCACGGCGGCACGTTTCGCTGAGCTGAAGGCTGACTTCAAATCGGACAGCCTCTTCAGCAAAACGCGCGGGCCGGCGCGCGCTGGCGATGAGCTCCGCGCCAGCTCAAAGGTTGAATCCCTCGATCCAGCCAGTCCTTCTTTCGCGGCCGAAGCCCGCTGGCGACTGAAGGCCCAGGAGGGTCGGATGATCAACCTGGCGAATCAGTTGGCAGCGCGCCGCGAGCGGATCGCCGATCTCGAGGACTGGCTCACCAATCTCGAAATCAGCGTCCAAGGCGCCGAAGCGAGTTTTCAGAACGCCAAGCTCACCCGAGAGGTCGCCGAGATCGCCATTGCCGAGTACAACGAAGGGATCTTTGTGCAAGACAGAGTGACGTTGGAGGGCGAATGCAAGCTGGCTGAAAGCGATCGGCTTCAGAAACAGGACGTGCTGGAACACGCAAAGGCCGTGCGCGCCAAGTACGAGGACCAGTCCAACAAGGTGCCTGCCGACAAGGTCAGGGAATCTCGATTGGCGGACTGGGTTGCAACGCAAGACATCGAGCTGCGCCAGGCGGAGATAGCGCTCGCGGAGAAGGAGTTGAAGCTCAAGATCCTGGTCGAATGCACCAAGCCCAAACATCTGAAGGAGCTCCAGGCCGCGGTCGAAAAGGCGAGGGTGGAGGAGCTGACCAGACGAGCGGACTGGGAGAGGGAGCAGTCCAGGGCCAAGGCGCTGCGAGCCGCGGTCAAGGCCGGTCGGTCCAACGCAGCCGAAGGCCAAGCGCGCGAGGACCAGGATCGGCGCACGCGTGCCGCACTGGGCCGGGCCATCCCGATCGCCGACCAGCTCCGGACCAAGCTCGAGGAAGTCACGCCAAATGCGCCGCCGGACGACCGGATCAAGGGGGAAATCCGGGACCTGTCAAATCAGCTCGATGCTCTCCTCGAC